>NZ_CAMPQA010000007.1:0-254271 GCF_946902935.1 Yersinia sp. Marseille-Q5920
GACCGTATGCGGGTGACACCTACGGCCTGCACCTGCCGCTGCTGGCGGGCACCGAAGTGGCGATTGCGTTTGAGGATGGCAACCCGGACCGGCCGTATATTGCCTCTGTGTTGCACGACTCGGCGCACGGCGACCATGTCACCATCAGCAACTACAAACGCAACGTACTACGCACTCCGTCGAATAACAAACTGCGCCTTGAAGATGAACGGGGTAAAGAGCATATCAAGCTCAGCACCGAATATGGCGGCAAAAGCCAACTGAATCTGGGGCATTTGGTTGATAACGAGAAACAGCCACGGGGTGAAGGTTTTGAGCTGCGTACCGACAGTTTTGGTGCATTGCGTGCAGAAAAAGGCCTCTTTATCAGTGCCGACGGTCAGGCCAAAGCCCAGGGGCAGGTGCTGGAGATGCAACCGGCTATTGGCCTGTTGCAAGGTGCTCAGGAACAGATGGAGGCTATCTCCGCGGATGCACAAACCGCCACCGCCAGTCCGGCCGACCTGCAAGCACAAATCAGTTTGTTGCAGCAAAATCTGAGCGAGCTGAAACAAGCGGTAGTATTGCTGAGCGCCCCCAAAGGCATTGCCCTGAGCAGTGGTGAGCATTTGCAAATATCTGCCAGCGAAAACCTGATAGCCACTGCCGGTAAGAACAGCGACATCAGCGTAGCAAAGAACTTCTTTATTGGTGTGGGAAATACCTTAAGTATCTTCGTCAGAAAACTGGGGATGAAGCTGATAGCCAATCAGGGGCCGATAACAGTTCAGGCGCAAAATGATCTGATGGAGTTATTGGCGCGTAAAGCGATAACGATCACCAGTACCGAGGATGAGATAAAAATCACCGCCAAGAAGAGGATTACGCTGAATGCGGGAGGCAGTTATATCACGCTGGATGAGAATCGGATTGAGTCAGGCACTGCTGGTGAATATATGACCAAAGCAGGACATTACGAGCGGCAGGAAAAGGCGAGTTTAAAATCTATAATACCTGTTTTTCCTATTATTGAACCTGGAGAACATAGTTTACGGTTTGCATTCTATGGTGACGATCATGTTATTGGGTCTATGGGGCATCTTGTCGGTCAGCCTTACAATATCCGTAATAGCGCTGGTGAAGTTATAGCTTCAGGAGTATTAGATCAATCCGGCCGTTTCCCAAGAGTAAAAACTCAAGAAGCGGATGAGTTAACGCTGACTTTAGGTGAGGAAAAATGGACAGTAGAAGAGCTTATAGCGTCAACAGAAGACCCTATCGGTGAGGAGTTTAGCGAACCTGAGGAATACGATATAGATAGTGATCCTTATTTCGAGAATATCGCTCAAGAACAACAAAGTAATAGATTGCCTGATACGATAATTAATAAATTTATTGGCTATGTAGAAGAGGATATCTAGTATTGAAAACGTATATTTACAAATTTATTTTGAGTTTTGTATTGATCGTACCTTCCTTACTTATTCATGCTGCATGTTTAAACGAAGGTGATGCGGTAAAGTTATCCGGTAGCTTGAAAAAAGAAGTGTTTTTTGGCCCTCCAGGCTGGGGAGAGGATCCCAAAAATGATAAGAAGCTAACTTACTGGATTTTACATCTTGATAATCCATTAACATGTGTCATAGAGGCAAATGATACCCAAGAAGGATGGGGGAATGATGTCCAACTTATTCTTGAAAAAAATGAGTATGAGGATTATCGTCAGTTTCTTGAAAAACAGGTCAGTGTAACCGGCCGTATTTTTCTGGCCCAGACTGGGTACCATATGACACCTGTTCTGTTGGATGATATTTCATCAATTTCGCGAACTAATCAATAGTGGAAAAAATGAAACCAGTTAAATTTATAACGGCTACTAACCATCAGAATAAAAAGACTGTCGAATATGAAGCCGATGATGGTTCAATTTTATTAAAAATTGGTGGGGATCTAAGCTGGCGCTTTAATAATCCAGGAAATCTTATAGCCTCCAAAGATATATCAAAGCAGCCTGGTAGAATTGGTATTGGCACAGTTAATAATCCTAATAAGCATGATTTTGCTATTTTTGCTAGTTACAAGGATGGTGTTAATGCAAAAAAATTATTATTAAAAGGTAAGTATGGGAGTTCTACGATAGATGAAATGATAGCGAAATATGCACCCAAAAGTGATGGGAATGACCCTAAAGGATATGCAGATCATATAATTAATTATAGTGGTGCGTCACGAACACAAAAAATTAGTGACATGGATAATGCTACTTTTGAAAAGGTGATGCAGGCAATTCAGAAAAAAGAGGGTAGTGGAAAAGAAGGGAAAGAAGAATGGATAAAGACAACTAAAATTACCCTATCTGATGGTACAAAACCCGTTGTGGGTTATCCACTGAAAGTGACGCTTGGCACTTGTACCTATGAGTGGTTAACCAATAATTATGGCGAGCTTCCTCTTATTGCGCATCTTAATGATGGGATGAGGATTGAGGTAAAGTCGAGTAGCCCATCAGGTAAAGAAGAGGTTATTTATGCAGCTACAGGACTCGAGTCAAAGAGAATAGTACTGAAAAAAAAATCAGCTCAATATACTGCTCATACTTTACCTGAACAGCCAAAGAAACCCAGAGAAAAAAGCAAGCCTAAACCTATTGAGTATATTGTTGAGTCAAAAGATACTCTATCAAAAATTGCAAATCGTTTTAATGTAAGTATTTCCGATATTTCCAAGAATAATAATATAAAAAACATTAATAAAATATACCCAGGTAAAGTGCTAATTATATATGGCAATGCTGATAAAGGTATTGACTTAAGCGAGCAACAGCCTTGGGAAGAAAAGGGGACGTCGTTCCCAGTACCTCCATATCCTTCAAAAAAAGATATCGAACTAAAGAGGATTCCTAAATCAGAAGTTAAGCCAAAAGTAGAAACGCAATCCAAACCAGAAGCTAAACCCAAACTAGAAGCTAAACCCAAACCAGTTGCCCAGAAGTCACAAAAACTTGCTACGGTAGGTGGAAAAAATAGTGGGAATGGGCAGGCACACATACCTTTACTCCAGAACGAAGCTCCTTGGATGGTAGTTGCAGTTAAAGAAGCTGAAAAATGGGGGGGGGTTGATGAGTCTGTCATAGGTGATAATTTCCATAAATTATTAAGTGCTAATACGAAAAGAACATTATCTAATACGCCATGGTGCGCTTCATTTGTAAATTATTGTTTTTATTCAACTAATTATAAAACTTCACATAATTACGCAGGATCAAACTCTTTTGCAGATAAGGATGTGAATTTTAAAAAAATAAAAAAATCTGTTTTTGGTTGTTTAATGATTTGGCAAAAATCGGGTAATGGTCATGTTGCTTTTGTTTATGGGAAAGATAGTGTGACCGATCAAATTATTGTATTAGGTGGTAACCAGGATGATTCTATAAATTTCATGCTTGAATCTGACACAACAAAGAATTTTGTTGGCTACTATGTTCCTGCCATTTACAACCCAGACTTTGAAAAGAAGTTAGATGAGTATGATATTGTTGAGTTAAACAAAGAGTTTGGTATAACCTATGCCAGAAAATCCAAAGGTAAAGTTAAAAAACCAGTTAAGGATCGTTAATGATATGAAATCATTCAAACTAATAATATTTTTTTTTATTTTATTATCTAGTTTTTCTGGATATTCAGGTGAACGCGGATATTTTGTTTTTGTATGGGGAGATGATATAAGTAAAAAAACGTTTATCGAATATCGTGAAAATAGTAATGAGTATATAAAAAATAAAGAATGTTGGGCTAAAAGATATGGGAACGGGATATCAATAGCCTATGTTAATTTAGTTCCAAATGGAATTAATATAGAGTTAGTGAACCGAGCATTGTCTGGAGATGCGAGTTCTATTTCCCAAATACAATATATACTTAAAAACTATAGAGATGACCAGATAACGCATGGTTTTGATGGTATGCTTATTATGAAAGAAAAAAATAACATGATGAGCGTTTTATCCATACCATCATATGGAAGTATAAATAAAGTTCAACAGGAACATAAGGCTAATATAAATGTAAATAAATCCGAATTCATAGATAAACTATTATGTGAATCACTTTCACCATTTGATCGTCACTTTATCCCATGATTATTTTACTTATTTAACTACATAAGGGAGTCAATGTAAGGTGTAGAGCTTTTTGATGTGATAAATAAATTATAATGGAGGGTGTATGTTGAGTCGTATTTTATTTTTAAGTATATTATCATGCTATTTTTCTAGTGCGCATGCAGAGTTGAGTTGTAAACTAGGCTCTACTGGTTGTAACACCACTAAAGGGTTGCTAATATCAAAAAAATAGATGCAGAACAGATTGGTATTTATTTAAATGATAATTTAATTTCCTCGCTTAAAGCAAATGACGTAAGTGAGGCTTTCGTTTATTATGATTTACCACATCAAAAAAATAAATCTAAAGTCATTGAAAAGCTATTAATTATATATGATGGTAAAGATTGCGTATTCAGATAATACAATGTTTCGATGTGCTAAATTTAGAATTATTGATCTTAATGACCCATTAGTAATATCTGATTAATTTTATCCTCCAGTGTTAAATTCTATACTAATGCACGTTTCATGGGGAACAGATAAATCTACTATGAGTTTCGATGATAAATCTGAATTCACATATCAAAATGGGCGCGTGACCATGACAAATGGTGGTGTGATGGCCCAATAGGAAAAAATAAATCAATCTAAAGGGAAGTGACTGATCAGTACCCTAATATAAACCTTGGTTAATATATGACAAGTATGGGTTAAATCATCTAACTAGCTGCGTGTTATCACACTGCATACGCGAAACACCAGTCTAATTACGTCATGACAGAATGCTTTCCTCTTCGTTATTTAATATTCGAGTCCTCTTATGCCCGTAAAATTAACCACCATTCCCGGCCCATCATTACGTCCTTCGCCGCCCAAGCCATTACGTTGGCTGATTGTATTGCTGGGTCTTACTGCGGCAGGAATATTACTGATGCGTTTTCTGGGGAAAGTGCTGGGCAATACCGAATTCTGGTGGTTTGCCATCGGTATCCCGGTGGTTTTCTGGCTGGTTCTCATGGGGTTTCGTCTGGCGATTTATCTGATACAGCAGATCCAGGCAAACGCCTGGGATAGACGGCGCGAGCAGGTCATATTGCAGGAAGTTCGCCGTGGGCGTCGGGCGTTACAAATTCTGGCTGCTGAATGCAGTACGGCGCATGACTCTGACCTGCAATTTACCGAGATAGTTGATGCGTTACTGCGTAATGACAATAAAATTATTCCTCAGACTGCCTGGAATAGAGAAAGCAGTGTTCGGCACAGTCGGTTACCGGTCACTGAAGGCCTGTCCCCGGAGGCACACCTCCTTACCGTGTTTTCTGCTCTGCTGGAAAACTTGGCTGACCCCCTGTTCCTGCTTCCTCCCGACAATACGGTCGCTATTCTGTTGGAGTCTTCTTCATCAGTGCCCAGACCTCGGGTGCAGGCGCTCTGGCAGCAAGCCTGGCAGGAGAGCGATATTTGTCAGCCTACTACGTTGTTATCGGGCGTCGGGTTGAGTGTTATCGACCACTGGCTTGATCACCGTATCAAAGATAATGCGCTGTTGTTGGTTGTCGCCGTGCAGATAGCCCCTGAACAGCCCGAAATGACCGGAGAGGCAGTGGTGGGGTTGCTATTTGCCAACCGCCTGACGCAGAAAGTGCTTACCCCATTGGCGCTGTTACACCGCCCGGAATCCACCCCCCCACAGCAGGAGACATTGCAGGCGGGGGTGTTACAGGCGGCTGACTGGGTGCCGTTACCCCCGAATGTCATACAACATCTCTGGTTGGCGGGGTTATTTGCAAAGAGTGAGGGATATCGCAGTGCCATCGGTGTTCAGGGTAAAGCACCGCTGGCACGCATCACACCCGGCCCGGATGTCCATAATTTTAATGAATTCTTAGGATATCCAGGATGTGCTGCTCCCTGGCTGGCGATAGCTGCCGCCGCGCAGGCCATCGGTCATTCCGCGGTACCACATATGATCCTCAGTTGTGAACAAGGCAGTGACACTGTCTGGAGTACTGTTGTATCCCCTTATGCTTCCCGCAAGGAGAATGAAACGTGAAGCGCATTGCCTTACCGATTAAAAAACCAGAAGTCTGGTTCTGGATTGTTGCCCTATTATTTTTGCTGGCGGGTGCCGTGTTGTGCTGGCTGGTCTGGCAATATCCAGAACGGGTGGGATTAATTCAGGGAACACCGCAACGTGATCGCTGGCTGACGGGACTGGTGGTGGGAACAGGGATACTGACCCTGTGTGCATTACTATCGTATGTCGGAACCCGGTTATCTGGCAGAAAGCACTTTGATGAGATACGACAGCGGGCACTAGGCGATGATGTGCCGTTGCTGAAAGAAAACGCGAAGGTGGGAGATATTCAGCAGGGCGAACCGTCCCGTCTGAAAACCCGCTTGCGCCGCCGTTACGGGCTGTTCTGGCGCTACAAAGTCCGGTTGCTGATGGTGGTGGGAGAGCCTGACGAAATCACCGCACTGGCCCCGCAACTGGCGGAACAGGGCTGGCTGGAAGGGCAGCGTACGGTGCTGGTTCACGGTGGTAGCGTACAAAATCCGGCCGATGAAACCGGGCTGAGTGAATGGCGTAAACTGCGCCGTGGTCGCCCGTTTGATGGCATTGTTTGGGCGATAACCGCCGCGCAAAGTAGTCATCCACAGTGGATGGACAACGGCCTGCGAACCCTGGAAAAAATGGGTGCAACCTTGCGTTATCAACCACCGGTGTATCTGTGGCAGGTCTGCGACAGCGAGTGGGCTCAGGATACGAGGGTGGAGCAGCCAGTCGGGGTGGTATTCCCGGCGAAAGCCACGCCAGAGGCAGTTGAGCTTCAACTGCGCGCTCTGTTGCCGCAGTTACGTGAGCAGGGGATGCAGCAGCTTTCTGTCGAACCACACCATGATTTCTTGTTGCGCCTGGCGCAGTCGCTGGAGCAGGGCGATGCCACCCACTGGCGGCAGCGTCTGACACCGTGGTTTACCGAGTATGCGACGCGTATTCCCCTGCGTGGGTTGATGTTCAGTTTGCCGGAGGTATCAACATCGGCGGCGCGTGTGCACGAGAAAAACTGGACTGCATCTGACCGCTGGCAGGGGGTACTAGATGACTGTCGTTCTGCCCGTGGACGCCGTGTCGGGCTGCCGTGGGAGCAGACAGTGTGCTACAGCTTGCTGGCACTGATAGTGCTGTGGGGTGTGGGCAGTGTGGTGTCATTTGCGGTCAACCGTCACCAAATGGTCTCTGCCGCGCAGCAGGCACAGCAACTGGCGCAGTCGCAAGCGGTCTCTGACCAGCAACTCATGGCCCTACAAGCCCTGCGCAATGATATCGGGCGCTTACAATCTCGCGTGGCGCAGGGGGCACCTTGGTATCAGCGCTTTGGCCTGGATCATAATGCGCCGCTGCTTGAGGTCCTGATGCCGTGGTATGGCCAGGCCAACAACCGCATTCTTAGGGATGCCACCGCGCAAAGCCTGCATCAGAAACTCAGTGAACTGGCGGAACTGCCGGCTAACAGCCCGCAACGTGCGGCACGGGCAAAAACAGGCTATGACCAGTTAAAGGCCTATTTGATGATGTCACGCCCGGAAAAAGCCGATGCTGCATTTTATGCACAGGTGATGCAGACTACCGAGCCTGCGCGTGCCGGTGTCTCTCCTGGTCTGTGGCAGAGTCTGGCCCCAGACTTATGGCAATTTTATGCGCAAAATCTGCCTGCTCAGCCGGACTGGAAAATTAAACCGGATACCGAGTTGGTAAGCCAGGTACGGCAGGTCTTGCTGGGGCAGATTGGTCAGCGCAATGCAGAAAGTACGCTGTATGAAAACATGCTGCTATCGGTGCGTCGCAACTATGCTGACATGACGCTGACGGACATGACTGGCGACACTGATGCTCAGCGTCTGTTCCAGACCTCGGAATCTGTGCCCGGTATGTTTACCCGCAAGGCCTGGGATGAGCAAATTCAGCAGGCAATAGATAAAACGGTGGCCTCCCGTCGCGAAGAAATTGACTGGGTATTGAGTGATAACCGCCGTGCGATATCAGAAGACATTTCACCGGAAGCGTTGAAAAAGCGGCTGACGGAACGTTATTTCACCGATTTTGCCGGGAGTTGGCTGAGTTTTCTCAACAGTTTGCACTGGAATGAGGCGCATAACTTGTCGGATGTGATTGACCAACTGACGCTGATGAGTGATGTACGCCAGTCGCCGCTGATTGCGCTGATGAACACGCTGGCGTGGCAAGGACAGACTGGGCAGCAGAATCAGGCGTTATCGGATTCTCTGGTGAAGTCCGCCAAGGCGCTGATGCATAAAGATCAGACCCCGGCCATTGACCAGAGTGCCGATGGGCCAGTAGGCCCGCTGGACGAGACCTTTGGCCCGCTGTTGGCATTGATGGGCAAAGGTGATGCACAAAACAGGATGTCGTCCGACAGTTCGTTGAGCCTGCAAACGTTACTTACCCGCGTGACCCGGGTGCGGCTTAAACTCCAGCAGGTGGTTAATGCTTCAGATCCACAGGAGATGACACAGGTGCTGGCCCAGACCGTTTTTCAGGGCAAAAGTGTTGATCTGACGGACACGCAGGAGTACGGCAGCCTGATTGCCGCCAGTCTGGGGGAGGAGTGGAGCAGCTTCGGGCAGACGATGTTCGTTCAGCCGCTGACGCAGGCGTGGGAAACCGTGTTGCAACCTTCCTCGGCCAGCCTTAACGACCAGTGGAAAAACGCGGTGGTGGCCAATTGGAAATCAGCCTTTGACGGGCGTTACCCGTTTGCCGCCAGTAAAAGCGATGCTTCACTGCCGATGCTGGCCGAATTTATTCGTAAGGATAGCGGGCGTATCGACAGCTTCCTGACCCGTGAGCTGGGTGGCGTGCTGCATAAAGAAGGGACGCGCTGGGTTCCGAGTAAAGTGAACAGCCAGGGGCTAACGTTTAACCCGGACTTTCTGGCGGCCATTAATCAACTGAGTCAAGTCTCCGATATTCTGTTCACTGACGGCAGTCAGGGGCTGCGCTTTGAGCTACTGGCACGTCCGGTTCCGAATGTGGTGGAAACCAATTTAGTGATTGATGGACAGAAATTGCATTATTTCAACCAGATGGAAAGTTGGCAGAGTTTCCGCTGGCCGGGTGATACCTACAAACCCGGCACGCTGTTGACCTGGACCGGTGTGAGTTCCGGCGCCCGTTTGTACGGTGATTATCAGGGAACATGGGGGCTGATCCGCTGGCTGGAACAGGCAAAACAGAAAAAGCTGGATGAAGGGCGTTATCAACTGACCTTCACCACCATGGATAACCAATCACTGCAATGGATATTACGCACCGAGCTAGGCAAAGGCCCATTAGGTCTGCTGCAACTGCGTAACTTCACCCTGCCTGCGCAAATTTTTCTGATACAGAGCGCTACCACAGGGGTTTCTGATACATCAGACAATGAGGGCGTGATGGAGGAGTAATACTCTTCATCACCCCCGATATCCACCGACGGGAACCGTTATGGCTACGATAACTACATTGATAACCGCCTGTGCCGCGGCCCCTGAGTCACTGTTAGTGCAGGCAGAACAACAGGTTGCGCTCTGGGTTCGCTGGTTGCAGCCGGTGACGACTGACCAGCACAGCGGAGAAGACCCTGGCTACAATGACGACTTCCAGCAGATGCGTGAAGAGGTCAATAAACTCTCGGGTGCCGATACCACGTTAACCTGCGAGCTGGCAGAAAAACTGTTAACCCTGCATGGCAAAGATGTGCGGGTGGCAACCTATTACATTTGGGCGCGTTTACACCGTGATGGCGAGGCTGGGCTGGCGGATGGACTGGCACTGCTGGCCGGGCTTATCAGCCGTTTTGGTGAAACCCTGCATCCGTTGCGCGCAGCCAGTCGGAAAACTGCGCTGGAATGGCTATCGAGTTCTCGCGTGCTGGACAGTTTGTCGCTCTATCCTGAAGTGGATAATGCGGATTTTGAACGCATCGTTGGCGCACTGGCGTTAATCGAACAGAGCCTTAGCGGCTGGGATGACGCATCCCGTCCGCAGTTTGGTGGATTGTATCTTGCCTTGGAACATCGTCTGGCGCAGTCCGGTGGACCGAATGCGGTGGTGCCACAAAACAGCAGCGGGTCATCATCGGCAGGGAGTCAGGGCCAGACTGCTATGGTTTCACCGGAGTTGCGGCCAGTCCAGTCGGGGCGTGACCTGCTCGACCAGACTAAAACGTTAGCAAAATACCTGCGTAACCAGCCGCAGGGATGGCTCTCCGGGCATCATCTTATCAAGAGCGTGCGCTGGGATACGGTACACCAGTCACCGCCGTTGGATGTGAGTGGACGAACCCGACTGGTACCGCCGCGCCCGGAATATCGCGCGCTGCTCAAGCGTCTTTATCTGCAACAAAACTGGCTGGAGTTGTTGGAACAGGCGGAATCGATATTTGCCGAAGGGGTCAACCATTTCTGGCTCGATGTGCAGTGGTATCTGCATCAGGCACTCAGTAAAGCGGGAGCCCCATTCGATGGCTGGGCCGCTTGTATCACCCAGGATTTGCGTTTGCTGCTGACCCGGTTGCCGGGGCTGGAAGGGCTATGCTGGAGTGACGGCACGCCGTTTGCTGATGAGGTGACGCTGGGGTGGATAAACCAGCAGGTGCTGGAGTCGGTGTCGGGCTGGGGCAGCGAGCCTGCTGCCGTGGTGTCATCCGGTGAAGATGGCATTCTGTTGCTGGAGCCAGAAGCTCTGGCTCAGGCGGACAGTGAAGGGATTGAAGCCGCACTTAACTGGTTGCAATCCCGTCCGGGTATTACCACTGCCCGCCATCAGTGGCTGCTGCGTTTGGTGATGGCCCGCGTGGCGGAGCAGTACGGCAAGAACGATATGGCACTGCATCTGTTGAGTGACCTTGATAGCAGCGGCGCATTGCTAACCTTGCCGCAGTGGGAGCCGGGGCTGGCGTTTGAAGTCAAAGCCCGAAGCCTGAAGCTGCTGCGGATGAAAGCACAACGCAGCGACAGTGACAAAACCCGCCTGCATGTCGAAATGGAAAGCCTGCTCAGTGGGCTTATTGCCCTTGACCCGGCCCGTGCGGCCGTATTATGTGGATAACCGAAAAGGAATAGACAATGGCAAAAGGTTATTACCTTGGTGTTGGGGATCAAACAACCTGTGGTGGCGTGATCATCGAAGGTGATGCCACACATATCCTGATGGGCAAAGCCGTGGCCCGTGAGCAAGATAGAGTAACCTGCGGCAAGCATCCGGGAACTTATATCATTGTCGGCCACATTCCCGGTGATTCTATTCATGGCCGTAAGTTTGCTGGCACCTTGAATAGTCAAAGCAATTGCCCGTGCAAGGCGTGGTTTATTCCTTCGTTGGTGAACGATACGTATGAGTTTTCTTCTATGATCACGGGAGGATCAAATGAGCAACAAACTCAAACTTCAGGCACTCAGCAGGATAAGAAAAAACCAGAACCGCTAATCCCTCCTGTTCGAATCTTTGAAACAAAGAGAAAAATGGATGACTATGCGGCAAAGGATATGCTTCATGGGGATCTCACCGACGACGTGTTAAAAAATACGTTTGGTTTGAACAGTGTTTCTGCGAAGGTTAACCCCTATACCGGCGTTAAATTTGATATTTCTGCCTATAATGGCTATTACTTTCCTAAAGAAGATGTTCGTTTAGATAAAGAAGCTATAGCGAAAATCTTGTTTGATGAGTTTCGTGATTTATCAGGTCTGTTTTCCTTCTATGGGGAATACCAGAACGTCATGCGTAAAATGATTACTCATATGCAGGGGAATACCGGAAAACCGTTCAGCGACCCATCGCTGAACAAAGCGTTAAAGGAGCATATATTAGGTGACACTACCAATAAAAGTTCGTTACGGTTAATTAAGTCGGCGATTGCTAATAATATTGACTGGGAAAATGAGCTTTATCCTTTGCTAAAGAAAGACAATATACTGCGGGCAATAAAAAACTCAGTCCTTCCAAAATTTAATGATTGGGCAGATAGAGGGAATGGTTTGGTAATTACGGTTCATGACACATGGTCAACCCATATTACATTACAGTCACTAAAAGTCTCAGGCAGTACTTATACAGCGGTTATACACTACAGAATTCAAGACCATTTTGGCCTCGATGATGAAGATATAGCTAATAAAATATATAAACAATTTAGGATATTTCGAATTTGGTTCTTCCTTCAGCGCTCAAAAGAATATAATTACAAACCGTTCATAACGGAAATGAATGCAACTGTAACTATCCATGGGCAACGCCGATTATGAAGATAAAATGGATTATTTTAACAGTAATAATTATCAGCACGTTTACTTACATAGTGCGTCCGATATTTCTTTCAACGAAAATAGCTGGTGTGCATCAAGATCAGTACTGGACACATATAATTGTAAAAAACTTCCCCATCACTGATAAAGGGAGAGTAGAATGGTGGGAAAATAACGCAACCAACTTGAAGTTAAAATATAAAATACCCGTAATAAACCCTGAGGATGGGGGGTTTAATATCATCATCTGGAATATAGGGGAAGGATATAAACAAGAAGTACCAAAGCAGGATTGGATGGCCCCAAGCGTAGATACATCTTATCTTATATGCTTCGATGATATGGAAGATAATAATAATTGCATAGAGAAAGATAGTCTGCTTTCTATATCTCGCCACAGAGATTCTCGGCATCAAGATAAAATGGTAACAGACTTCTCAATTGATAATAATACGTACAGGCAATATGATGAAAACAAGAAAGTCATAAAAATAGACAATAATGAAGATGCTATTTATTATTGATATTTACATGTGCTCGCAGGTATGAAGAGTATTTCATTTTTTCGATATATAAATCCCTATCCTTTTAGCTGATTCAGCTTGGGGATTAGTTAGATGAAGATGGTAGGGCATTATCTGGTTTGGTTGAAAAATAAGGTGAAACTTCGGTTGGTAAATTTATGTAGGATTAATATCTTTATATGGTTAAGGATATCTCATTATTGACTACATGATTTTTGCCAATTATTTATAATGGCAATTAATACCAAAATTACCCTAGCATTATTGAATATAAAATTAAACCGAACTTATTAGCTTCTATTTTATTGGTTTCATAGAGAATCTTATGGACGATTTAACCCTGCGTTATTTTGACGCCGAAATGCGCTACCTGCGCGAAGCGGGCGAAGAGTTTGCTCGTGCGCACCCTGATCGGGCTGCCGGATTAAATCTGGATAAAGCCGGGGCGCGTGACCCCTATGTGGAACGTCTGTTTGAAGGCTTTGCCTTTCTGATGGGCCGACTGCGGGAGAAATTGGATGATGACCTGCCGGAGCTGACTGAAGGGTTGGTCAGCCTGCTGTGGCCGCACTACCTGCGCACCATTCCGTCGCTTGCCATTGTGGAGTTCACCCCACAATGGCAAGGGATGAAAGAGCGCATGGGGGTGAGCAAAGGTTTTGAAGTGCTTTCCCGCCCCATTGGGGAGCGTGAAACCCGTTGTCGCTACACCACCACGCAGGATATGGACTTGCTCCCGCTGACACTACGCCGTGCCGAATTGGACAGCGAACCCGATGGCCGATCGGTTATCCGGCTGCGCTTTGATTGCAGCGCACTGGCCGACTGGAGCCGTATCAACCTGAGCCGCCTGCCGCTCTATTTTGATGCCGATGCGCCACTGGCTTGCGCCCTGCATGAGGCGCTGACCCTGAATACTGCCAAACTCTGGATCCGTCTGCCGGGGCAGGCTGATCGCCAGCCGCTGGACGGCTATTTTGCCCCGCAGGGGTTTGGTGAGCAGGATACCTTGTGGCCGAAGGCCGACAGTGCGTTCAGTGGTTATCAGCTCCTGCTGGAGTACTTCACCTTCCGCGAAAAGTTTATGTTTGTTGCGTTGAAGGGGTTGGAGGGGGTCGAACTGCCAGCAGAACTGCCCTGGTTTGAGATTGATGTGGTGCTGGAAAAACGCTGGGAACATGATTTTTCATTCTCCGAAAAGAATCTGCGCCTGCATTGTGTGCCGGTGATTAACCTGTTCCCGCTGGAATCTGACCCGTTGTCGCTATCTTCATTACAGACTGAATATCAGCTGCGCCCGATGCGCATTCAGGACGGCTATACCGAAATTTATTCGGTAGATTCAGTGATTTCTTCCCGCCATAGTGGGCATCAGGTCTATGTCCCTTTCACCAGTTTCCGCCACAAGGGCGGAATGTTGCGCCATGATGCGCCTGAGTATTACTACCATACGCGGGTCAAACGCGGGCCTTCGGGATTACACGATACCTGGTTGGTGCTGGGGGGGGAGGCGTTTGATAACCACAGCGTACCGGATAATGAAAACTTGTCACTGAGCCTGACCGGCACCAATGGGCAGTTACCGCGTAAAGCGCTACAAAGCACGGTACTGGATACTGTGGTGAAGTCTACCGGTGCCCAGGTTCGGGTGCGTAATCTGTCGGCGCCTTCGTTGCCGTGCTATCCGCCCAACCGTGACCGTTTTCATTGGCGGGTACTGAGCCATCTGGGCAGCAGTTTTTTGTGGATGATGGATAACGCTGAAGTGCTGCGCGGCACGCTGGCGCTGTATGACTGGACGGACAACGAAATGAACCGACGTCGACTGGAGGCTATCGCCGAGGTTAAACATAGCGAGATTGAACGCTTTGAGCGAGGCTATCTGTTGCGCGGGGTGCACATTGAAATCACTCTCGATAGCAACGGCTTTACCGGTACCGGGGATATTTGTCTGTTCGGGGAAATGCTCAGTCGCTTCTTTTCCCTGTATACCGATATTCATCTGTTTAATCGCCTGACCTTGATACTGCAACCGACAGGAGAACGTTTGGAATGGGAAGAGAATCACCAGTCCCGTATTCCTGGCTAAATGCCCGGCTTAAGCGAGATATCGGACAGATCAATTTTTACCGTTTCTGTCAGTTACTGGAGCAACAACCGGGCACCTTGCCGCTGGGGAGTACCAATAGCCCAGTTGATGATCCGGTGCGCTTTCGTCCGCATCCGGGCATGGGGTTCCCGGTCAGTGAGCTGAAGGCGCTGGAAACTGACCCGGATCAGCCTGATGCACCGCTGACGGCGCGCACCACCTTTATGGGGTTGTACGGTGTGGATTCTCCCCTGCCGACAGCCTATATCGACGATATCACCCAGCAGCGGGAAGGGCATGAGGCGCTGGAAGGGTTCCTCGATATTTTCAACCATCGTTTTATGACGCAGTTTTATCGCATTTGGCGCAAATATTCCTATCCGGCCACTTTTGAGTCGGGCGGCAAAGATAACACCTCCCAAAGCCTGTTGGGGCTGATTGGCATGGGTATCCCAGGTTCGCAGCAGCATTTTGCCACCCCGACATCACGCTTTCTGGCCCTGCTGGGGGTGATGCGTCAACCGGGGCGAACTGCCGAAGGGGTACAGGCACTGGTCCGACTGCTGGCCCCCTTTACGCAGGCTGATGTGACGCCCCATTGCCTGCGTACGGTTCGTCTGACCTCACAGATGACATTTGCCGACGAAGGGGGCAACTGGCTGGACGGTTACACCGTACTGGGCGATGAGGCCATCGATGCCAACAGTCAGTTATTGATTTCTCTGCAGACGGAAGATCGCGACGAGGCCGGTGACTGGTTACCGGATGGCCCATTGTATACCGATTTTCTGGTGCTGTTGCGGGTGTATCTGGGCTGGCGCTATCGAGCCTGTATTCAACTGACTGTCGCAACACGGTTGCTGCCGGCGTTGGTGTTGGATGAGACGCCGGTAAGGTTGGGACTGACCGGGGTGCTAGGGCTGGATGACGATACGCTGTCAGACGATATACCTGAATACTATACCGTGGAGCTGGGACACTACAGTGGACTGACTCCACAGAAATACCAAGAAGGAAACCGACGTGTTAGCTATGACTTCGAAAAATAAAATCTGTACTTCGAAAAATAAAACTTGGGCCGCCTGGAAAAATAAAATCTGCATCCCAGCATTGGTCTTATTGCTCAGTGGCTGTGGGCTGACGCAAGCAGTGACTGATGGCACCGTGTCTGCCACAAAATCACTGTTTTATAAGCAGATAAAGGTACTGCATTTGGATTTTACCGCCCGTGAAGCTCTGAATACCGATGAGCACGAAGCGAACTCGTCATCGGAACCGGTGATGGTGCGGGTTTATCAGTTACGTGATGATAAAACCTTCTTAAAAACGGTGTATCAACAACTGGCGAGCGACGGGGAGGCGGCACTTAAAGATGACCTGCTGGCCAGCCGCAGCGTGGTAGTGAAACCGGGCGGTGCGGTAACCTTGGATATGCCGATGGAAAAAGATACCCGGTTTGTGGCAGTAGTGGCGCTGTTCCGCCATCCAAATATGGCCAAAGACCACTGGCGTCTGATTCTGACGCTGGACGACCTGCATCCCGATAAACCTCGGACCCTTGAGTTGGGTAATAACAGCCTGACATTACGGGCGGAGACAAAGTAATGCCGGACGCCTCCTCGCCGTCACTGTATGAGCAATTGCTGGGCAATTTCACTGGCGGGCTTGAACTACATCAGGTCAGTGAAGCTAATCAGGTCATTCTCTCGGTGCTGGATAATATGCAGCGCATTCTCAATTGCCGGGCGGGGACACTCAGTCATCTGCCCGATTATGGTCTGCCGGATATGAGTGAAATCCTACAGGGATTGCCGGGCAGTGCGCACGCGCTGCTGACCACGCTCTCAGCCACGTTGCTAAAATATGAGCCACGGCTGAAAAGTATCAACGTGGTGCTACTGCCACAATCTGCTCCCGGCCATCTGGAGTACGCCATTGAGGCGGAACTGAAAGGTCTGGGATTGGTGCGTTACGGCACCGCATTTATGCCAGAAGGGCGGGTGTTGATTCGTCATCTTAAACAGCAGTATCTTGATAAAACAATGGGAGTCTGAAGTGCATTATCGGGTTCTGAACTCTGGAGTCCCTGCTCTTTATTTCTGTTTCTGATAAGGATATTTCGATGAAACTGCACACCGGCATCAGGCTGGCGCTACTGCTCAGTGTCATTATGAACACGCCATCAATGGCACACTCCGGGCGAACCAACGCCGAGGGCTGTCATAGTAACCGCAAAACGGGTGAGTATCACTGTCATGGTGGTCGAAGTCGGCAGGTTGATTATGTTGGCCAGGATGCAACGCCAACCCCGGTTAAAAAAGAAAAATCACGTTCTGAGAAAAAAGAGAACGGAACAAGAGCAGCGGAAAGTGGGAGACCGGTGAACGAACGAAAGGCCAGCAGTCCTGTATTACCTGCGGTCTCTCCACCACCGGATGTGAGGACACAATGCGCAAACAGTAAGGATCTCAATGCGTATTGGGAACCTGTTACAGAGCGATGCTTGGACAGGTCTACAGGAAGAGAAATGGCTCACTGAATATAATCGACAGATATTAGGCATGACTTCAATACCCCAGATAGCCACAGTATCGTGATCCCCGAGTGTCATTGTACTGACCATCGGATACTTTTACCCTTCTTGAGTTATTACCATGACACACTTACCTGAACGCCACCTGAAAACCGGCGGCGACCCGCGCCATTTTGCTGAATTTAGTGCCTTACGTGACGAAATCGGCAAATTACATCATCCAGCTCGCCCGGATGTTGATTGGGCGCGGGTTGAGCAGCTTTGTTTGG
This sequence comes from Yersinia sp. Marseille-Q5920, assembly GCF_946902935.1. Lineage (NCBI taxonomy): Bacteria > Pseudomonadati > Pseudomonadota > Gammaproteobacteria > Enterobacterales > Yersiniaceae > Yersinia > Yersinia sp. Marseille-Q5920. The sequence continues at coordinate 17,810 of NZ_CAMPQA010000007.1, forward strand.
CGCTGTTTCGTCAAAATGGGGTTGAGTTACAGACCACGGTAGATTTTACCTTGGCGCGGACTCACATCGCAGGACTGGCTGGATTGTGTGAGGGGCTGGAACTGTTGGCGGGATTAATCTCTCATCAATGGAGCGCCTTGTGGCCACCGCAAACCCATGCCCGGGTGGCGTTACTGGCCTGGTTGAGTGACCGGTTGCAGCAAGTTTGGCGCACCATGACATTATGCTACGGTGACCTGGCTCAGGTGTACCGGGCAGAGCGTGCGTTGGAACAGTTGTGCACGCAGTTGCAAACGCTAGAGCTCAAACATCTGAGTAAATTGGATGGGGTGCGCCTGATGTTGCATAACGCAGCACTACGTCTGGAGAGTGCTGAGACCGCCGCTGATACGCCAGACCGATTAAGTATTCCGGTACGGCATGCCGGTGTCTCTGGACCACAACGACAGCCACAACCGACATTCTCGTCGGCAGCGGTCAGCGAACCACTGGTTTATCTTGTCAACGAACCGGCCCCGGCGCGTGTTGAGGTGGAGTTGTCGCCGCCTTCGCCGCCCTCACCACGTTGGAAAGCGGGGCAGGGGTTTGTCGCCGGGCTATCGCTGATGGCTGTTTTGATGGCGGGGAGTTTCTTTATCTGGCAGTCGCTGTCATCTAATCCATTGCGCGAGGCATTGCTGACCAGTGTCGCGCCATTACCTGCGCCACTGGTAGCCAAATCCATCGATGAACTGAGAAAACAGACCTCAGACGCCGGGTTGGGGCGTTTGGCTGAGCCCGTATTGCAAGCCAGTGGCATACAGTTGGAACAACTAACACAGTTACCACCGTTATGGGCACAAATGTGGGGGGATGGGTTGTTAGCTCAGGCGCAACAACTGTGGCCAGCCAACCAACAGGTTAAACGACTGAGTGCCTTGTGGCAGCAACAGCGAGAAGCCGGTGCTGCGCCGTTGGTGGAGTTAAAACACTATGCCTTGGCACAAGAGCGTTTGCGGCAACTGGCAGATCGACTGAATGGATTGGATGAAAAGAAGGGGCGTTATATGACGGTATCGGAGCTTAAATCGGTAGTTTTTGCGATTCAGCAACCACTGACACAGGCATTACCGCTGGAAGAGTTGTTGCGTCAGTATCAGGTGCAGTCCGAGTCAGGGCAAACCCCGTCTTCGGCACTGCGCCAACAGATAGACAGCCGGTTTACTCAACTGTTGAATCGATATGCGTTACTCACGTTGCCCGAAATGACATCACCGTAGGTATGATGCGCGACTGACCATATCACGCAGTCAAAAACAAAGGGTTTATTGCCTGTGGCGGTAAAGGTTGACTAGGGGTATTGCATCAGGAAGCTGCGCGATGAGTGAAGAATACAGAAACCACCGTACCGCCTGGACCGTGGGCGAATTGACGTTTGTGGAAAGCCACTATGGGAGGATCCCTGTCGCTGAGATAGCGGTTCACTTGGGCCGTACAGTGACCGCAATAAGATTGGCAGCCAAGGTGTTAGGCCTTTGTAAGGTGCAGGCGGGTTCTTGGACTGAAGAGGAAAAAGCAGTTCTGCGCACTCATTATGCTGATGGGGCAGGCATTGCTTATGTACAAACGCAACTGCCAGGTCGGGCCAAACACTCGATTACGGAAAAGGCGCGGGATATGGGAATAACCAGTGCGCGTAACTGGCACCCTGATGAAGTTCGTATTTTGACGCAGTTTTACCCCAAGATGGGCACCAAAGTGGTCCAAAAACTGCCGCGCAGAAGTGTTGAGTCGATCAAAATCAAGGCAAGCCAACTGGGCCTGAAATACACAAGACTCAAAGTGCGTGAGACACCCGTTCAGCGCTGGAGTGATGACGAGTGGAGCTTGCTGGAGAAGAACCTACATTTGTTCCCCTCGGAGATGACGGTGTTATTTCCAAATCGTACAAAATTAGCGATTGAAAAGGCGAAAGAAAGATTAAGAAAACGTAACACTATGCCAGGTAGAAGCAAGAATACTCTTAGTTAGAATTTCCTGTATGTACTGTTGGTTTGGCCTAGATATAACTACGTCATCTAACTGACGAATCTGTTACAGAGTCGTACCGATTCAATCTAATGAAGAGCCAGATAGCTTATTGTAATGGGTAAGTATTTATTATCGGGCCTGGAAATGGAGGGCTTATGAAATACTGCGAAATATATTTCTGACGTCCTACCTATCCTACACATTTAATGAATACTTCCCGAATCATTATTGGAGGCTTTTCTCTAGTGCTTATCAGAAACGTCTCTAATACTGGAATAGCAAACCTATAAAATATGTCTTATAGGACAAAAATTTGGTCTGGAAAAATAAAAATACAATAAGGAGTCAGTGTGATTAATTTTTTTAAATTAACGTGTAAATTGGTGGTAATATTTATGTTACCATTTTTTCTTTCGGCCTGCGTAACTAAGCAGCTTTCGGCTGATATCAAGGATCATGAAACAGGCTATACTCATTATAATGATGATGTCATTATCGGAATGTCTTTGGCTCAGCAAGATAGTAATAAAAACTGGGCGTTTGTTGGTACGTATTTCGATTATGTGTTGTCATCGGGAGTCGACGAATTCTCAACACTGTTAGTTACCGGACAGATTGATAAAAAAAGAATTCAGGTCGTCAGGAATGGTAGCTTTAGACTTAATGATAAAAAAGATAGGTTCATAGGTAATATTGAACTGAAGTATATTTATCAGACTGCGGTAGAGAGAGATAAAATAAAGTTTTTGATAAAAAGTACTGACTGGAATTGCTCAAGCAATACTGAAACAACAGGTGTTTGCAACATTAGCCTGGATAATCTGGTTGGCACTATTCACAGAAAAGGTGCTACACCGCCCGATATTTTCCGTTTTGAGCATCCTTTACGGGTGAATTTTTATAGCAAAAATGCCTCTTCTGCTAAGAGGGCCCTTTATCCGGTAGCCGTAGCTGCAGATGTGGTGATGTTGCCGGTCTATCTGCTGGGTGGCGCTGCCGTGGCTGCTTTCTATGGTGTGGTTTTATTGAATTAGTCTTTCTTTTTGAGATCCGGCTATTCCCATGTACCGATCTAGTTTGAGCGGGGCATGGGATGATTACCACGATTTGTTAGTACAGAGGTAAGATTTTACTCTCAGATATTATATCCTCACCAGAACTTATACCACGGCCTATACCTTAGCTTAGTTTTCTTCACGGCTTCATTCGGCATCTGATGAATAAGGGGCTGAGAATGATTTTTTTCATTCTCAAGTATTATTGCACATAACGCCCCGATTGAATCTGTTAGTGAATTTTCAAAATCCCTGCTTACATCGCTGAAACCTGTTTTAGCATGAATAAGCTCATGTATCAGTACACCGGCAAAGATATCGAGAGAAGAAAGACATTTTCTAGCTATTACCACAGACTGAGTTTCAGGATCCCAACAGCCAAGTGTTTCTGCTGATGAATATATATCCGGCCTCAATGTTTCAGATATTTTTATGTCAGCCACATTAGCTAGAATACCGCTATAAATTTCTATTATTTTTTCTTTTTTAGCGTATATATAACGTTCGGCTGTGGTTAATTCTGCTGTATCGATAAAGCTAAAATGATAAATATCGTTGTAACTCTGCACGTAGCGGGTAATATCATTTATTGGTTTACCTTCATCATCCACTTTATCAATGATTCTGATTCGTAGACTGTCCGGTATGGTCACGATCCTTAACCCATTTTTATGTGTAATGGTCAACAAAAACCGGACACGGATTTAGGCACATTGTTGTAATCGGCGTTCATATTCATTCGGCGATATATTGCCCAGCCGGTAATGCCGACGCTTCAGATTATAAAAACTGTCGATATAATCGATAATGTCTGCAATACCCTGACTTCGGATTTCATAGCGACGGTAGTTAACTCTCTCTGCTTTCAGGCTGCGGAAGAACCTCTCCGTAATGGCATTATCCAGACAGTTACCCTTGCGGCTCATACTGCCCGTCACATCAAGTTCCTGCTGGCAGGACTGGAACTGGGCGCTGGTATACTGAGCACCTTGATCGCTATGAAATACGACTGGGTCTGTTGGCCGTCGTTTATTAACCGCCAGTCGTAATGCCCGGATAGTCAGGGCGCTGTCCGGTTTGTCCGAGAAGGCCCAACTCACTATTTTTCTTGAACATAAGTCCATCACGATAGCCAGATATAACCAGCCCTGAGCTGTCCGGAGATAGGTGATATCACCTGACCACCAGGTATTTAATGTCTCTGGATTAAACTGTCGATTCAACAGATTAGCCGCCACTACAGCCGGTTTACCACCACGTGGATAGTGATGACGTTCTGGGCGCTTCGCAACCAGCATCAGGGTCTTCATTATCTGACGGACACGGTATCGGCCAACATTAAAACCCTGCTCACGCAGCTCAATACACATGCGCCGACTGCCATACGTCGCATCCATTTCAGCATGAACATACTTGGCCGCCGCATGAAGCATCAGAACATCTGCTCTGAGAGCTGGCCGCCTGCTCTGGGCGTAAAATACACTGCGCGTGAGCGACAGGCATCGACATACTTGCTGGATATTTGCCCCGGCCTTCTTCAGCTTCACCGCGACTTTTTGTCGTTGTTCATTTCCATGGCGAAGAAGGCTGAAGCCTTTTTTAACAGGTCATTGTCGCTTTGCAACTGACGTACCTGCTTTTCAAGTTCCTGTATTCGTCGTTGTTCAGACGTAATCGCGGTGGCGATGGGAGTATCTCCCCTGACTTCTCCACGATATTGGCGTAACCAGCGTTGCAATGTTGAAAGACCGATATTCATCGTTTCAGCAGCCTGGGTCACCGGATACTTGTGTTGCAGAACCAAATTGACACATTCCTGCTTGAACTCATGGGTAAACGTTTTTCTTCGCATTCTCACCTCGTTAGCATTGCTCATTATATCTCTAACAAAGTGTCCGGTTTGATTAGACCATATATGGACGCCCCGGGTGTTACAAGTACTGGTTCGATACGGTTTGCGACCATATATCCGGCGTCATAGTAGGTAAAGTTACCTGCGCCATGATGTTATCCGAACCCTGTTTCCTTATCACTACACCGGTATGCGATTACCCAGGTCTAATTCAGGCTGTTACAGGGACGGTAGCCGTTTTCTCATCAGTGCCTGCAAACTCAGTGAAACGTGTTTTCTTTAACGCTGTATTGCGTTAACTCGCAGCAAAAGCCTTGCTCATATTAAAATCAACACCATCGGTCAGTATGCGCCAGATGATTCGGGTCAGTTTATTCGCCAGAGCTACGGTCGTTTTTAGGAATCCTCGCCGGGCCTCAAGCCTTTTCAGCCACAGGCCCAGGTGGTCATCGCGTTTTTTCACGCAGCGCATTACTGACCGCGCGCCATGGATGATTAATGTTCTCAGGCTGCGATTACCGCTTTTTGTCACAGAAGACAATCTTTGCTTTCCTCCCGAACTGTGCTGCCGGGGGACCAGACCGCACCAGGCGGATAACTCTCTGCCGTTGGAGAACTGTACGGCATCCACTTCACTGATAAATGCGGCTGCGATAAGCGGACCGACACCTGGGATCGTTAATAAATGGCGATATGCGGTCTGTTGTGAAGACAATGCAGCAATTTCTTTATCCAGGCAGATAATCCGTTCATTCAATGATTGAATATCTTCCCGCAATGAATAAAGTAAACGGCGAAGCGTGAATGTCAGACCATTGGATGCATCCTCAATAAGTTCAGGTAGCTGCTGCTGGAGACGCTGGATCCCGGCAGGAATAATGAGACCATATTCAGCGAGCAAAGAACGAAGTTGGTTAGCCAGCGCGGTTCTCTGCTCAACCATAAGTTGACGGGTATTGCGCAGCGCTTTGATATCCTGCTGTTCCGTGGTCTTGACCGGAACAAAGTGAATACCTGGGCGGCATGCTGTTTCACAGATTGCCAGGGCATCGTTTGCATCGTTCTTCTGGTTTCGGGCAAACGCTTTCACGTGCTGGGTAGGGATAAGCCTCACGCTATATCCCATAGAGCTGAGGGTCCTCCCCCAGAAATGAGAGGTTGAACAGGCTTCCATCGCAATTAACGTACCTGGTTCAAACTGACGGAGAGTATCCAGTAATTTTTGACGCGATATTTTCCTGTTCCAGGCAACGGAGCCATCAACCATCCAGACACATACTTGAAAAACAGATTTTGCAATATCGATACCAACAACTCTAATCTTGCTCATGTGATGTTACTCCCAGATTAATGCAGTCCGTAAAAGTATGGCACTGGCTACGTTAGTAAGGGGCGTCCATCACATCATTACACCTTTGGGTGGGCTGGTTTTTCAAAACAAACCCCATTTGGTGAGATAGATATGAATGGTTCCACTAGTTCTGAAATATATAAACATGATTTTGAAGGGAAATAGTAATGATACTGTATATTTTTTCTTTGATGGCGTTGAGTTTAATAGGCTTTGTAGTATGTTTTATTATTTTTTGCCATTATAGGAAATTTTCGTTTAGGGATGTAACTGCCCCTTTAAAATTCTTTGATTTCTGTTTTTTTGAAAAAAGAATTTCATCTAATTACGCTATGACATTTTTCATGTTTATTTATATATTTGGAACTTTCCTTAGTTTTATCAAAGATGAAGGGGTTGGTTTGATTTTTTCTAATACTATAGGATTAGCTTCAATAGTTTTATTTTTCTTTCATTGTAGGCTCTTATCAAGCCGACGATTCGAAAATGAAAATGGAATTGAGTTTCTAAAAGAATTCTTCTTAGAAAGAAAAATTAGTATTAATAATTTACTTTTATGGCTAGCGAGGCTTCTCTATATTGTTTGGATTTATCTTATTTTTGCATGATATTGCCTTACGAAGTAATCCCGACCACCGAGTCCGGAGATTTAACTGGATCCACGATTACAGGAAGTTATAGCAGTCGCGGTAGGACAGAGGTTATGCAGGCGACCGATGTAGTGGGTAAATCCCAGGAAATCAACCGTTCCCGGTTTTCCCCTGTAAGGTCGTTCTTCATACTGCTTAAGGGCAAGTCGCCCAAAACGTACCAACCGGGTTTGATCCGGATGGACTTTCAGTCCAAAATTTTCTAGTCGTTGATTCAATGCTGACAAGCATTCTAGTACGTCCTTAGGGTACTCGGGTTGTGCCAGCCCGGCGCTGAGTGTGTCTGTTAATGCCCGCCAATACCGGTTGATATCCCTGAGGCCCGGCTGACCGGTGGAGAGCCAGGGGTTTAGGTGCAGCCAGGTCCGGTGCTGTTTTTTCATCAGGACAAACGGGGGCTTTCTGAATAACAGCATGCACCGTGATAACGGCTTGAGCAATGCAGGCGTAAAAAACAGGGTGCCCAGCACAACCAGTCTGTCCGGGCTGAGGGGCCCCTTTGTCATGGTGGTAGTGATAACGACGCAGATAAAAAACCAGCCGACCACAATGAGGGCCAGGCAGGCGGTGTCTGATTTCATGTGTGTGCTTTCCCGGTGACAAGAAAAACCACATTTATGCACATCCCTTTATTCCTGACCTGCAGAAACTCTTCCTGCAGTTTCTAAAAATAAAGATCAAGGGATTAATGCAGATAATGAATAAAGAGTTCCCGCTTGCCAAGACAGTGGCAAAGCATAGCGTAATGCCCCTTTACTGAGGATTGGCAGGGGGGGCAATGTTAAAGTGGATTGCAGGCAAGTTACATAACCAGGCAAAGGGGGCTTCGGCTCAGGGCGCGGAGGTGCTGGATCACCGCAGCACTGGCGGCTGGTTTTCACCGCAAAGCGCTGAAATGCTTCTTGGCACATCGGCCCGACAGCAGGCGCTGCAACAGCTGTGGGACAACAGTCCTTTCTCGAGGCCTGTTTGGGAAGCGTTCTGGCTGGAGCCTGTTAAGCAACTGGCGGTCAGACTCCAGCAATTACCGGCATCATCCACGGGTCCCTATGCCCGTGAGGGGGGCATGCTGGATGAGGCGCTGGAGGTGGCCGTTTGCGCCGTCAGATTATCCCGGGGATGGATGCTGCCACCGGGAGCTGCCCCGGAAGAACAGGCTGAGCAGGGTGCTGCGTGGTGTACGGCGATTTTTTGGTCAGCACTGCTGCATGACCTGGGCAGTCTTGAACAAATGGCGGTGTTTCATGAAGACGGTCGCCGGTGGTATGCGGGGCTCGAGGTACCGGATGCGCCCTGGCGGGTCAGATTTTGTGAGCAGACCACGAATTCAACAGTGAGGGCTGCCGCATCGGCTTATCGCCTACTACCTTATGAGGGCTTACGGTGGGCAGCCCGCTGGCCGGCACTGACGGACGCGTTACTGGGTTACCTTCGGGTGATAAACCTGCGGGTGCCATTCTTCATGCTGCTGTGAGCGAGGCCCGCGAAAAATGCGGGCTGCTTTCACTGCGCACATCTCTACAACCTTCACTCAAATTGGTAGCAGAAAATACGGAACCTTTACGCGGGAGCGCGCCTCAAGACTTTGCCGAACATCCCTCAATTGAATCTGCTGTCAGTCCCATTGTTTCTGCTGTAACTGATGATAATAAGACTCAGTTGCTGGGCGGTGAGGCTGTCATTTCGGTCATGCCAGAGCTGGTTTCTGCCATCAGCCAGTCCGGGATGAGTGATGAGGATGCTGAACCGAGGGAGGTGTCGCAACATGGTGGCGGTACGCCGGGGGAGTTGCTGACGTTGCTGGATAAAATGACCGGTGGGGAACTCGTGGATGAGGCCTGTCCTGCTGATGGTCTTCCGGTGGCGGTACCGGTGCAGCCTGCTCCTGCCGGGCCGCTCACACTGGGGGAACATTTCTGGCGTTGGCTGATTGATGCTATTGAGGAGGGCGCTTTAAGTGTGAATGGGCAGGACAGCCTGCTGCATGCTATGGCGCAGTACGTCTTTATTCAGACACCGGATTGTTTTTACCGGTACCTGGCCGCGCAGGAAAATATGGCGGGAGATAAAGATGAGACCCAAAAAAGCTTTGAAGCACTGAATAAGCATTATTCGAGGAGTGGTAAGGGGATATATATCTACAGGAAATATGAGAGTGAGAGCAGGGAAGGGCGATTTACCCGAATGTCAGGCTATATGATTTTGGCCTCACAACTCTTTAAACCAGGTGTCGTGCTCGCAGACAGCCGGTGGTTGTCACCCAATAAATAGCATTAGGGCTTATTTAATTAAGTAATAGGGAGAATGAAATGGATTCAACTAATTATGACGATATTCTGCAGGATTATTTTTTCAGCAAAACATTGAGGCCCGCTACAGAGTGGAGTTACAGGAAGGTTGTTAATTCATTCAGACGTTACACAGGCGATAAGGTTTCACCTGGTCAGGTCAACAGGCTGACCGTATTAAACTGGCGGCGGCATGTCTTAAGTGAACAGGGACTGTCATCGATAACATGGAATAACAAAGTGGCTCATATGCGTGCAATTTATAATCATGCGCTGCTGCAAGAATTTATTTCCCTAAAAGACAATCCCTTTAATGGCGTGATTGCCAGACCCGATATTAAACGGAAAAAAACGCTCACTCAGACAGAGATAAAAAAAATCTATTTGCTGCTGGAAGCGAGGGAAAGAGAGGAAAGCTTAGGTGTGATTGGAAAGTTTCGCTCAGCTCTGCGACCAGCCTGGTTCTGGCTCAGTGTGGTAGATACGCTTCGCTACACGGGAATGAGACAGAATCAGCTGCTCAATATTCGTCTTGAGGATGTGCATCTAGAGGGGGGATGGATAAATTTACGGCCGGAAGCCTCAAAAAATCACCGGGAACACCGGGTACCTATAACCCGATTACTGCGGCCAAGACTGGAACGGCTAGTTTTGTCTGCCACAGAGCGTGGTGCTACGCACGGTGATATGTTGTTTAACGCAAGCCGGTTTGATGGGCGAAAAAATATCTTAACAGATGTGATGGCTTATCAACCCCTGCGCGGTTTTTTCCGCCGGCTCTCAACGGAGTGTCAGTGCACCATCACTCCACACCGTTTCCGACATACCATTGCTACTGACATGATGAAATCCCCGGACCGTAACCTGAAAGTGGTTCAAACACTGTTGGGACATTCAAGTGTGGCTGTGACGCTGGAGTATGTTGAAGGCAATATGGACAGTTTACGTATAGCGTTAGAGGAGGTTTTTGGCGGACAAGATTAATCTTAAGTCAAATCTAAGTGATTGAAAGCAAAAAAATGCTGCTTTCCTTTACATAAGATTGACACTACCGGTCAGAAACTGTAAGAATTCTTATCGGAAGGACGAGAAAAGCCAGAGAGTGGTCTAAACACTCTCCGGCTTCTTAGTCCCGAGTGTTCAACAATCGATGCGATAAGTATATTTATCACACGACGCTGTTTCGGGTACTTATGTCATGCACGTTAAGGATCTCAACTCTTAACGAACAGGCTCTGAAATTGGTGCCCGGACTCGGAATCGAACCAAGGACACGGGGATTTTCAATCCCCTGCTCTACCGACTGAGCTATCCGGGCAACGGGGCGCATTAAACCGTATTGGGCGCTGATCGTCAACGAATTTATAGCTTAAAATCCCTAAAAGCGTGTTGATCGCTCTCTTTTCAGGCAAAAGTGCAAAGTTCTGCGCAAATTGGCCTGAAATCCTACCCTGGCATAGCTTAGCTTAATGCACCATTTTTTCGGCACTGGGCGACGGCCAATACATCTTCTGCCAGACATTTAGCGACGTCAACATCGGCCAGTTGGCGTTTTACCAGCAACTTGCTCAAGCAACCTTCCAAAATCAACTCCATTTGCTGGGCGACCATCTCGGCATCATCAGCCTCCATCTCTCTCAGCAATTCCAGAGTATAGTGCAGCGAGGCTTCTTTTTGTTGCTCTGCCAATTGGTGGATAGGGTGGATATCATCGGGATAAAAGCTACAGGCTGCAATAAACAAGCAGCCGGGATAGCGCTGATTTTGTACTTGTTCACTGAGCGCCTGATAGCGCGCCAGTAGCTTTTGTTTCGGCGATAATGTCTCATCCAACTGCAATTGACGCCGCCAGGTATCTATCTGCTGACCGTGGTAGCGCAGGCAGTCATATAGTAGTGCCTCGCGGTCGGGCCAAAAACGGGTTAGGTCACTGATTTCAACCGAGACCTCTTTTGCCAGCATCTCCAGAGTCGTATTTGCCAATCCTTGTAGCTCTAACAGATTGAGCGCACTGCTTAATACTTGTTCACGTTGCACGTTGCTCTCCTCCAACTTCGTCTCTGGCAAGTGTGGTTTACCTTGGCCTATTGCGCAAATAGTGCCAGCGGCAGAGAGTTCAAAACGGATTGACACTCTCCACCTGCCGACTCTGTACCTTATCACTACTGTGGCGAGATCTGGTGAACTCTTTAGTGGCTCATCGATAGCATCCTAAGTATTAGGTGATTTTACGCGGCCAGAGTCTGTGAAGCAGTCTGCATTGTATTGTGCATCTGCCTATAAGCATTCGCGAATAACTTATTATTCTTGTTCTTTTGCCCGATGGTTTATTGGAACGTAGTTTTTATAATGATTACCGTGAATTGTAGCGATACCGAATCGTACAGAAACAGGCACAAGATTAAGCCACAAAATGCGTGCTGTGTGCGCTGGCAACCTGAATTGCATAACGCCCTGCATCGAGCCTTCGTTTCAGGCCGGGCGTTCTATCATAAGGATCGAAAATGAGTCTCCCAAATTATCCTAATCAGTTCCGCCGCAACCTACAGCAAGGGCAAACCCTGATTGGCTGCTGGAGTGCGCTGGCAAATCATATCTCAGCGGAAGTTCTGGGTCTGGCGGGGTTTGATTGGTTGGTATTGGACGGTGAACACGCCCCGAATGATGTCACGACATTTATTCCGCAGCTTATGGCTCTGACAGGTAGCGGCAGCGCCCCCGTGGTACGCGCACCTTGCAATGAGCCAATTATTATCAAGCGCTTATTGGATATCGGTTTCTACAACTTCCTGATTCCTTTTGTTGAGAGTGAGGAGGAGGCGGTACGTGCGGTGGCTTCAACCCGCTATCCGCCCGCAGGGATACGCGGGGTTTCCGTCTCCCATCGTGGCAACCATTACGGCACTGTGCCGGACTACTTCGCTACCATCAATGACAACATTACCGTGCTGGTGCAAATCGAAAGTCAGCTAGGGGTCGACAATCTAGATGCTATCGCCGCAGTCGAGGGGGTGGATGGCATATTTGTCGGGCCGGGGGATCTCTCCGCTGCGCTGGGTTATTTGGGGCAGCCAAACCATCCCGAAGTACAAAAAGTGATTCGTCATATTTTTGACCGTGCCAAAGCGCAGGGTAAGCCGAGCGGTATTCTGGCCCCTGTTGATGCTGATGCCCGCCGCTATCTGGAGTGGGGCGCCACTTTTGTGGCGGTCGGCAGTGATTTGGGGGTATTCCGCAGTGCAACTCAGGCGCTGTGCGACAAATTTAAGAAATAGTAGTGAGTCTGTATCAAGCATTCAGCGCTGCCGTATTGACGGCCTTGCGACTTAAATTGAGGAGTGACAAATGAAAATCGGCTTTATTGGTTTAGGGATTATGGGAAAGCCAATGAGTAAAAATCTGTTGAAAGCAGGCTACTCATTAATGGTTCTTGATCGGAATTCTGCGGCACTGGATGAGCTGCTCAGTGCCGGTGCGACTGCGGCGGCCACCCCAAAAGCGCTAGCAGCAGAGTGCGACATTATTATCACCATGTTGCCTAACTCCCCCCATGTGAAAGAGGTGGTGTTAGGTGAGAATGGCGTGATTGAAGGGGCAAAACCGGGGGCTGTGCTGATTGATATGAGTTCGATTGCCCCTTTGGTTAGCCGTGAAATCAGCGAAGCACTGGAGGTAAAACAGGTCGCCATGTTAGATGCGCCGGTCAGTGGTGGCGAGCCAAAAGCTATTGATGGCACCTTGTCCGTAATGGTCGGCGGCGATAAAGCGGTGTTCGATAAGTGCTTCGACATCATGAAAGCTATGGGTGGCTCTGTGGTGCATACCGGAGATATCGGTGCTGGTAATGTGACCAAACTGGCTAATCAGGTGGTGGTGGCGCTGAATATTGCGGCGATGTCTGAAGCGCTGGTCTTGGCGACCAAAGCGGGCGTGAATCCTGATCTGGTGTTTCAGGCCATTCGTGGTGGGCTGGCGGGCAGTACCGTACTGGAAGCCAAAGCGCCAATGGTGATGGATCGTAACTTCAAACCGGGCTTCCGCATTGATTTACATATCAAAGACTTGGCTAATGCTCTCGACACGTCTCACGGCGTAGGGGCGCAATTGCCACTGACTGCGGCCGTCATGGAGATGATGCAGGCACTGAAAGCGGATGGGTTGGGTGATGCCGACCACAGCGCGTTGGCCTGTTATTACGAGAAATTGGCCAAGGTTGAAGTGACACGTTAGTTGTTGAAGTGACACGTTAATCAGTGATGTCGGCACTCTCAGGTGCCGACCATTGAGTAGCAAAGCTATACTGATAAGCATCCCGATATCCTGAACGGCTGATTGATAAAGTCTGAGCCTGCGTGATGTCGGATAGCTCATGAGATTGAATCATTTATGAAAATAGTCATCGCCCCGGACTCTTATAAAGAAAGTTTATCCGCGCTAGAGGTTGCGGTGCAGATTGAAGCGGGTTTTCGCACCCAGTTTCCTGACGCGCACTATATCAAGTTGCCGGTTGCTGATGGTGGCGAAGGCACAGTAGAAGCCATGGTCGCGGCGACTGCTGGCAGAATTATCAAGGTCGATGTGACCGGCCCGTTAGGGGATAACGTCGATGCTTTTTACGGTATCTCCGGTGATGAAAAGTGCGCATTTATTGAAATGGCCGCCGCCAGCGGGCTGGAGCTTGTCCCCATCGCACAGCGTAATCCACTGAAAACCACCTCCTATGGCACGGGTGAACTGATTTTGCACGCGCTGAATCAGGGGGTGAAACATATCATTATCGGTATCGGTGGCAGCGCAACCAATGATGGTGGCGCAGGTATGGCGCAGGCGCTGGGGGTTAAGCTGCTGAATAAGCAGGGCCAGCCGCTGGGGTTGGGGGGCGATAAACTGGCTGATCTGGATGTGATTGATATCACCGCCCTCGACCCCCGTATTCAGCAGTGCCAAATTGATGTCGCCTGTGATGTCACTAATCCGCTAACCGGCAGCGAAGGGGCCTCGGCAGTTTTCGGGCCGCAAAAAGGCGCGACACCAGACATGATCGCCCAACTGGATGAGGGGTTATTGCACTATGCTGGCGTGATAAAACGTTATCTGGATATTGACGTTGATCAGGTTGAAGGGGCGGGTGCGGCAGGGGGATTAGGTGCGGCACTGCTCGCATTTTGTGGGGCGACCTTAAGTCCTGGCATCAATATTGTGACGGATGCGCTCGGTCTGGACGCACTGGTGCGGGACGCCACTTTTGTGATTACTGGCGAAGGGCGCATCGACAGCCAAACCATTCACGGCAAGGTTCCTATTGGGGTCGCCAGAGTGGCTAAACGTTATAACAAACCGGTGATTGGGATTGCCGGTAGCCTGACAGACGATGTGGATGTGGTGTATGAGCAGGGTCTGGATGCGGTATTCAGTGTGATTTACAGTATTTGCACTTTAGAGCAGGCGCTGGATAATGCCGCCGATAATGTGTTCCGAACCGCACGGAATATCGCCGCGACACTGGCGATAGGTATGGCGGCGGGCAAAGCCTAATTTGCAGGTGATCAGGGCTGACGATGGATTGGCCCCGATCTCCTGTCTGACCGCCCCTATTTCCCACAACACCCCGCTTGTATTCGCCATTTTTGTGACCCTCGCCGCAACTCTTTCTCTTCATGATGTAAGTTGGGCATTTGTCCAATGTAATCCCTCGTCAGACCTCATATGCTGGTGCATCAGCCCAGATTGAGGCCCTTCCATGAGTGTATATAATCTTGACCCCCGACTAGCCCAAGAGATCGTCACCCGTACCATGAAGATCATTGATACCAATATCAATGTAATGGATGGCAAAGGGCGGATCATTGGCAGCGGCGATGAAGAGCGCCTCGGCGAGCTGCATGAAGGGGCGCTATTGTCGCTCTCTCATGGCCGGATCGTCGATATTGATGACGCGGTGGCTCGCCAGTTGCACGGCGTGAGGCCGGGGATCAACCTGCCGTTGCGCCTTGAGGGGGAGATCGTCGGGGTGATTGGTTTGACTGGCAATCCGGGCCAACTGCGCCAATATGGCGAACTGGTCTGCATGGCCGCAGAGATGATGATGGAGCAGGCGCGGCTAGTGCATCTGCTGGCGCAAGACAGCCGTTTACGTGAAGAGCTGGTACTCAACCTAATTCGTACTGAAGAGATATCACCCGCGCTGATTGAATGGGCGCAGCGGCTTGGGGTAGATATCAATGAGCCGCGGGTGGTGGCGGTGGTGGATGTGGACAGCGGCCAGTTGAGTGTCGACAGCGCCATGTCGGAGTTGCAGGAGCTGCAAACCCTGCTGACGACGCCGGAGCGCAACAACCTGATCGCGATTGTCTCCCTGACTGAAATGGTGGTGCTGAAACCGGCGCTGAACAGTCATGGCCGCTGGGATGCTATTGACCATCGGCGGCGGATGGAGTTGTTACTCTCCCGCATGACGGAGCGAGGCCGCCTGCGGGTGCGGCTCTCATTGGGGAACTTTTTTACTGGCCCCGGCAGCATCGCCCGCTCATACCGAACAGCCCGCACCACGATGGCGGTGGGCAAACAGCGGTTGCCGGAGCAACGTAGCTATTACTATCAGGATTTGGTGCTGCCGGTTCTGCTGGACAGTCTGCGCGGCGGCTGGCAAGCCAATGAGCTGGCGTTGCCGTTAGCCAAATTGCGGGCAATGGACAGCAATGGCCTGCTGCGCCGGACGTTAGCCTGTTGGTTTCGCCACAATGTACAGCCGACGGCGACGGCAAAAGCGCTTTTCATTCACCGTAACACCTTGGAATATCGACTGAATCGTATTTCGGAGCTGACAGGGCTGGATTTGGCGAACTTTGATGACCGTCTGTTGCTGTATGTGGCCTTGCAGTTGGGGGAACAGGAGTAGCGGGGTGAGCAAAAGTCGTGGGGTGAACAAACAAGGCCGAGTCAGTGACTCGGCCAAGAGCAGTGCAGAAAGTCGCGGTGCAGAGAGTGTTAGGTCACCGGCGCGGGGTTAAACACCGCCAAGGCATTGCGCAGCCCCCACTGATCTGACCACGTGCGCTTGCGATCACTGGCAATATCCAGAATCAATTCAAATAATTTCTGGCCGACCTCTTCAATGGTTGCATCACCAGTGGCAATGGTTCCGGCGTCGATATCCATCAAATCATGCCAGCGGTTAGCCAGATCAGTGCGCGTCGCCATTTTGATCACCGGCACTGCCGCTAGCCCATAGGGGGTGCCGCGCCCGGTGGTAAATACCTGCACGGTAATGCCAGAGGCCAATTGTTGGGTGCCGCAGACAAAATCACTGGCGGGTGTGGCGGCAAAGATCAGCCCCCGCTGAGTTGGGCGCTGACCGGGAGAGAGCACTTCCGCAATGGCGCTGCGGCCCGATTTGGCAATTGAACCCAGTGCTTTCTCAACCACATTTGCCAGCCCGCCCTTTTTATTCCCCGGAGAAGGGTTAGCGCTGCGGTCAGTTTTACCGGTTTCGAGATAGTCATCGTACCATTTCATCTCTTCGAGCAGCCGTCTGCCTACCTCTTCGTTGACGGCGCGCGGTGTTAACAAATGGATGGCATCGCGGACTTCGGTCACTTCCGAGAACATGACTGTCGCCCCGCAGCGCACCAGCAAGTCAGAGGCGTAGCCCACCGCAGGGTTAGCGGTCACACCAGAGAAAGCATCACTGCCGCCACATTGCATGCCCACCACCAGATCAGCGGCCGGGCAGGTCTCGCGCTGGCGCAGGTTCAGGCGTTGCAGGTGCTTTTCAGCCACTTGCAGGATCTCATCGACCATTGAGCGGAAGCCCACGTGTTTCTCATCCTGTAGGCGCACAATATTGCTCTCATCCAGTGAGATAACCTGCACATCCGGCGTCCCTTCCAGTAGGCGTTCAGGTTGCAGCTTTTCACAGCCGAGGCCCACCACCATGACTTCCCCGCCAAAATTGGGATTGAGTGCCAGGTTGTGAATGGTGCGAATGGGCACAACCGCTGCGGGGGCATTGATGGCAACCCCGCAGCCATAAAGGTGATTGAGCGCGACCACGCCGTCGACATTTGGGTATTTCGCCAGCAGCGTGCGCTCAATGATATTGACTACATAATCGACGACGCCCGCCACACAATGGACGCTGGTGGTAATGGCGAGCAGGTTTTTGGTGCCGACACTGCCGTCCGCGTTGCGGTAGCCCTCAAAGGTGTAACCCTCCAGTGGCGGCAATGGGGCGGGGACGGCGGTGGCAAGGGGCAAAGTTTCCAGCGCGGGGGCGGCAGGTAACTCGACCAGTGATTCATCTATCCAGCCACCACGGGCAATATCGCGGACTGCCAAGCCAATCACCTCGGCATAGCGGATAATCGGCCCGCCTTGAGGGATATCGACCAAGGCGACTTTATGGCCTTGTGGGACATGCTCAATCAGTTCGAGGCCACATTTAAACCGGGTGCCAGCACAAAGCCCATTGTTATTCACCACAATGGCAACGTTATCCGCGTCCTGTACTTTAATATAAAGCGGGTTATCTACAGGACGATTACAAGTGCTCATAATATTATCCTTATAATATTTATATCGATAATATAACTGTTATTCTTCTCAATACAGCCATTATTTATCTTGAATACTATTCATCTTAAATTCTATTTTTATGCCATTAGGAAGTTTTTAATTCCAGTCGCTTAATATCACCGACAATAAATAAGTAGCAGAACATCGCCATTAGGGCAGAACAACCCACAAAGATTAATGCGGCATTAAAGGAGTGTAACTCTCTCACCAAGTAGCCGATAACCAAAGGGGTGACGATAGAAGCGACATTACCAAAGACGTTAAACATTCCCCCGCACAGGCCAACAATCTCTTTAGGTGCGGTATCGGCAATGACCGGCCAACCCAAGGCACCGAAACCTTTGCCAAAGAAGGCTAATGCCATTAATGCCACGACCACAACGTCACTGTCGACGTAGTTACACAGAATAATACTGGATGCCAATAGCATCCCTAACACGATAGGGAGTTTACGGGCGAAGGTCAGTGAATGGCCGCGCTTAATGAGTGAGTCTGAGAATACGCCGCCTAATACACCCCCGGCAAATCCACATAAGGCGGGAACTGAGGCCACCATACCCACTTTTAAAATAGACATTCCTTTATCTTGCACCAGATAAATAGGGAACCAGGTGAGGAAGAACCAGGTAATGGTATTAATAAAGTATTGCCCGAAGAAGACGCCCAACATCATTCGACTGGATAACAATTGCTTCATGTAATCTAATTTAGGACCACTTTTATGACCATCAGGTTTCTTGTGATCCATATCAACAACGGCACCGCCTTGTTTGATGTATTCAAGCTCTGAAGCGGACATATCAGGGTGATCCGTTGGGTTATGAATAAATTTAACCCAAGCGATGGTTAATACAAAACCCAACCCGCCCATGACGGTAAATACATGCTGCCAGCCCCAAGCAAAGGTTAAATACCCTAACAGTGGAGAGAATATAGCCAGTGAGAAGTATTGTGCAGAGTTAAATATGGCTGATGCGGTGCCCCTCTCTTTCGTCGGGAACCAAGCCGCGACAATTCTGGCGTTAGCCGGGAAAGAGGGTGCCTCAGAAAAACCTAACATAAAGCGCATGATAAACATGGAGATAGCAGCGTAAGCTATCGGGAACATGTCAACAAAGCCTTGCATAAAGGTGAAGAGTGACCAGAAGAATAAACTGTAGGTGTAGACACGTTTGGAGCCGTAGCGGTCTAGCAACCAGCCGCCTGGTATTTGCATCAGCAGATAAGCCCAACCGAATGCAGAGAAGATATAGCCCATTGCCACGGCATCTAATTGCAGCTCTTTTGCTACTTCGGTGCCCGCAATAGATAATGTTGCCCGGTCAGCATAGTTAATTGCCGTCACAATAAAGATAATCAATAATATTATATATCGGACGTGGGTCCGTTTTTCAGGTACAGCGGCTTCCAGACTCATTTTTATACCCTCTATAAATCATTTTTTAGGTTGCCGCATTTATGTTCGTTATGAATCAGATGCAATAACCTATTTTTTATTTGGTGTCATATAAGTGCAAAATTTAATTATCAAAATGTCTTCATTAGCGCTGTGGACATTATATGGAGATGGGCAATAAATCGCATTGTGCATCGGCCCAAAAAAATGTGGGTAAATCATTTAATTGTTGTGTGGCTGTACAGCACAATGGGCTTAACATCACAATTCATCTTGATTTTAATAAAATCCGGTTGATATCTGGAATTAAAGTGATCTAGATCACTCTTTAATCAGTGAAACTACGAGATTAATTAAAGGGTCAGTTCATCCTGAACCAATTAATCCCCTTTATAAAAAAGAATAAACGGGGTAATCGCCTATTTTGAATCTCTTCCTCCTGGATTTAATTCTTTTTCATTAGGGCGTTTGCCAATTTAATTAACCAAAAATATCAGCATTAACCCAATTCTTTTGCATCAAAAATTAATTGTAATAATATCGCATTATAGCCACTATGTTTGTAAGGTTAATGAATTGATAGAGTTGTGAAACGTTGTTGCAAATAATAACTATTTATCCGGCAATAGTATGACTTCTGGGAAAATAAGATGAATCCATTTATTGTTGCTGACGCCGAGAGCTGTATTGGGTGTCGGAGTTGTGAAGTTGCTTGTGTGGTGGCACATCATGAGGGCAAATTCCCTGATAAACCGGAATACTTCACGCCCCGGCTTAAGGTGTTTAAGGGCCGGCAAGATTTCAATGACCCGCAGAGTGTTAATGGCACATTGAGTGCGACGGCAGTTTTTTGCCATCACTGCGAAGACGCCCCCTGTGCCAGCACTTGTCCCAATGGGGCCATTGTTGAGATGAATAATAGTATTCAGGTTATTCAGGAAAAATGTATCGGCTGTAAAACCTGCATGATTGCCTGCCCATTTGGCATGATGACGGTGGTGACTGAGACCGTCCAGCCCGCCAGCCATCGTCTGGCCGATGCTTATCAGCGCACTGAGGCACAGAAATGCGACCTTTGTATTGACCAGCCTGATGGCCCCGCCTGCATCAAAACCTGCCCAACTCAGGCGCTGACACTGGTCGATCAGCACTATCTGCTGAACCAGCAGCGGCTAAAACGTCAGCGCACGGCACTGAATGAGCACAATGGCCGCCTGTTTAGCAGCGCCACTTCTGCCGGTGTGACGCACTCTTTCAGCCCGCTAAGCAAAAATATCCGCGATGCTGCCCCCGTCAATTTGTTGCAGCGCCCACGCACCCCAAGGTGGGAGCCGAAAAAGATTCCACTGGCGGAACGGAAAAGCAGCTTTGCTGAAATCTATCTGCCGTTCACCGACGGTCAGATCAATGAGCAAGCGGAGCGCTGCTTGAATTGTGGCGATAAAACTATCTGCCAGTGGACTTGCCCGCTACATAACGAGATTCCAAAATGGATTGCTTTGGCCCATCAGGGACGCATCCATGAAGCGGCAGAATTATCCCATCAAACCAGCAGCTTGCCAGAGATCTGTGGCCGCGTATGTCCACAAGATCGCCTGTGTGAGCAGGCTTGCACACTCAATGACCATGACGGTGCCGTCACCATTGGTCAGATTGAGCGGCATATCACGGAAACCGCATTAGCCACGGGCTGGCGGCCCGATATGTCGCAGGTCAAACCGACAGGCAAGCGGGTGGCGATTATCGGCGCAGGGCCTGCGGGCCTAGGTTGTGCAGATATTTTGGTGCGCAATGGCATCACGCCCGTGGTGTTTGACCGCTATCCCGAAATCGGCGGTTTACTGACCTTTGGTATCCCCGCATTCAAATTAGAAAAAGGGGTGATGAGCCGCCGGCGTGAGATCTTCAGCGAGATGGGGGTCGAGTTTTGCCTGAATACCGAGATTGGTCGCGATATCACGATGGAGAGTTTGCTCAGTGATTATGACGCGCTCTTTCTGGGGGTCGGCACCTACCGCTCGATGCGCTCTGGGCTGGAAAATGAAGATGCCTCAGGGGTTTACGATGCCCTGCCATTCCTGATTGGTAATACCCAACATCTGATGGGCTATACCGCCAGCAGCGCTCACCCCTATGTCAGCATGGAAAACCAGCGGGTGGTGGTATTAGGTGGCGGTGATACGGCGATGGATTGTGTGCGCACCTCATTGCGTCATGGAGCCGCGAATGTCATTTGCGCCTATCGTCGCGATGAAAAGAACATGCCAGGTTCCAAGCGCGAGGTCAAAAATGCGCGCGAAGAGGGAGCTGATTTTATGTTTAATCTCCAACCGCAACGGATTGAGGTCGATGAACAGGGGCAGGTGACGGGTATCAAAATGGTGCGTACCGAAATGGGTCAGGCGGATGCCAAAGGGCGGCGGCAGGCGCAGGCTATCGCCGGTTCCGAACATATTATTCCTGCCGATGCGGTGATCATGGCATTTGGTTTCAGCCCACACCGCATGTCGTGGCTGGCCGAGCACAATGTGGTGCTGGATAAACAGGGGCGGGTGGTTGCGCCGACCATCTCAGGCTATCCGTATCAAACCAGTAATCCCAAGATCTTTGCTGGGGGGGACATCGTGCGCGGTGCGGACCTGATTGTGACTGCCATTGCCGAGGGGCGCAAAGCGGCCGAAAGCATTGCTTATTATCTTCATGTTTTGTAAGTGATTAATGTTTTTTAGCTGGTGGCCAGGAGAGAAGATGAACCGATTTGTTATTGCCGATATGACCCAGTGCATTGGCTGCCGCACCTGTGAAATCGCCTGTGTGGTGGCCCACAGCGCGGATAATAGGGCCAGCACCCTTACGCCGGAACAGTTCCACCCGCGTCTGAGCGTGATGAAAAGTTTTGCGGTCAGCACCCCGATTCTCTGCCATCAATGCGAGGATGCCCCCTGTGAGAACTCTTGCCCAAATGGGGCGATTGTTACTGGCGAGCATGGGGTGCAGGTGTTGGCTTCGCACTGTATCGGCTGCAAAACCTGCATGTTGGTCTGCCCATTTGGGGCGATGAATATCATTGAGCAGGCGAATAATCACAGCCCCGAGCGGGCGCGGGCGCACAAGTGTGATTTGTGTCATACGCGGGAGGCAGGCCCGGCCTGTATTGAGGTTTGCCCTACCAAAGCACTGAAACTGGTGACGCCGATGGCCTTGGAAACACTACAGCGGGAGCGGCAATGGCGAGCGGCTCGTGGCGCGACATCGGGTATCACCCGCTAAATTTTATGGTCATAAGCTCCTGTGGTCATAAGTTTCTGTGGCCATAAGTAAGGATAAGAAAATGGACAAGATCCTCACGGTCTGCCCCTATTGTGGCTCCGGATGTAAATTGAATTTATTGGTTGAAGGCGGCGAAATTGTTGGCGCACAGCCCGCCAATGGCGTTACTAATCAAGGCGAGTTGTGCTTGAAGGGCTACTATGGCTGGGATTTTCTCAATGATACCCGCCTGCTAACCCCACGGCTGACAGCCCCCTTATTGCGCCGTCAGCGGGGCGAGGCGTTTCAGCGCGTGAGCTGGCAAGAAGCCATTGCTTTCATCACGGCTAAACTGAAAACTATCAAAAAAGAGAGTGGGCCAGATGCCATCATGATGACTGGCTCCTCCCGAGGGCCGGGGAATGAGGCCAATTATGTGATGCAAAAGTTTGCCCGCGCCGCCATCGGCACCAACAATATCGACTGCTGCGCCCGCTTATGTCACGGCCCCTCGGTGGCGGGATTGCAGCAAACGCTGGGTAATGGCGCGATGAGCAACTCCATCGGCGAAATCGAAAATACTGACTGCGTATTGGTCTTTGGCTATAACGCCGCCGACTCTCACCCGATCGTCGCACGGCGGATCTTAAAGGCCAAAAGCAAGGGGGCGAAACTGATCGTCTGTGATCCACGGCACATTGAAACCGCCCGCATTGCCGATCAATGGCTACCGCTGAACAATGGCGCGAATATGGCTTTGGTAAATGCCTTCATTTACGTGCTGATTGAAGAGAAACTCTACGACGATAATTATGTTCGTGCCCATACTCGCGGCTTTGAGGAGCTGAAAGCGGGCGTGGCGGATTACCGCCCAGAGGCGGTCGAGCAGATCACCGGATTACCTGCATCAGCGGTTCGTCTGGCGATGCGCACCTATGCCGCCGCCCCGGCTGCCACCATTTTATGGGGCATGGGGGTGACACAATGGGGGCAGGCGGTGGATGTGGTGAAAGGGCTATCTTCGCTGGCGCTATTAACTGGCAATCTCGGGCGGCCCAATGTGGGTGTCGGGCCGGTGCGCGGCCAGAATAATGTGCAGGGGGCCTGTGATATGGGCGTCTTGCCCAATACCTTCCCCGGTTATGAGAAAGTCACTGACGATGCGGCCAGAGGGCGTTTTGCGGCGGCTTGGGGGGTGCCTGAGTTGCCCGCCCATGTGGGCTACTCGATTACCGATGTCCCCCATAAAGTGGCGGATGGCAAGCTGAAAGCCTATTACGTCTTTGGCGAAGATCCAATTCAGACTGAGCCGGATTTGGCCGCCATGCGCGCCGCTTTTGCGGCATTAGAACTGGTGGTGGTGCAGGATATTTTTATGACCAAAACCGCCGAGTTGGCAGATGTGGTGCTGCCCGCGACATCGTGGGGCGAGCATGAAGGGGTCTATACCAGCGCGGATCGTGGTTTCCAGCACTTTAACAAAGCCATTGAACCGAAAGGGGATGTGAAGCCGGATTGGGAGATAATCAGTCTCATCTCCACGGCGATGGGCTATCCGATGGCTTACCAGAATACCCAGCAAATCTGGGATGAGATGCGCAACCTGTGCCCGCCATTTTATGGCGCGACCTACGAAAAAATGGCCGGTTTGGGCTATGTACAATGGCCCTGTCCGAGTGAGGATCACCCCGGCACGCCTTATCTCTATACTGATAGCCAGTTTGCGACCGAGGATGGCAAAGGTGTGCTGAGCTGTGCGCCATGGCAGCCGCCCCATGAGCAGACTGACCGCGATTATCCGCTGGCACTCTGTACCGTGCGCGAAGTGGGGCACTATAGCTGCCGCTCCATGACCGGTAACTGCGCCACCCTGAAAATTTTGGCTGATGAGCCGGGTTATGTTCAGATTCACCCTGATGATGCCAGTCAGTTAGGTGTTATTGATCAAGCACTTATCTGGATTTCTTCCCGACGCGGCAAGGTGATTGCGCGCGCCAGTGTGACGGAGAGGGCTAATCGCGGCGCAGTGTACATGACCTATCAGTGGTGGATTGGTGCCTGTAATGAGCTGACGGTGGATCATGTTGATCCGGTGTCAAAAACACCGGAATTCAAACACTGTGCGGTCAAGGTGGAGGCTATCGGCGATCAAAGTGCGGCCGAGCAGTATGTCGAGCAGCAATATCACCTGCTGAAAAAACGGCTACTCGATGCGGCGATGGTCCAGTAACGGCAGAGCTGTCACTACTGGGCTAAACGGGTTACCGCTGCTGGTTTTGTAGATGCTGCAAGAACTGCGCGGCATCCATAAAACCGGTCACTCTGGCGGCGGTTATCTCGTTCCCCTGTGCATCGAAAAACAGGATGGTCGGTAAGCCCAATACATTTAGTTTTTTCAACATCGCGGCCTGTTCGGTGCTGTTGGCTGTCACGTCAGCCTGGAGCAGCACAGTATCGGCTAGCTGGCGCTGAACTTTGTCATCACTGAAAGTGTATTTTTCAAACTCTTTGCAGGCGACACACCAGTCGGCGTACAAGTCCAGCATCACCGGCTGACCTTTTGCTTGGGCTAATGCCGCCTGTAACTGAGGTAAATCGGCCACTGACTTAAAACCTAAGTGCTTAATTTCACTCTGTTGTATGTGATTACCGAAAGCCCAATCCTGTAGCGGACGGGCGGCTACCAGCAAGGCCGCCAGCAGCAGCAATTGGAAGGCTCGCGCCCATCCTGAGTGGGCTTTCAGACTCAAGACAAAGGCCCAACCGAAGAAGGCAATCGCCAGCAAGCTCCATAAACGTAAGCCCCAAACATCGCCTAGCACTCTTTCCAGCAAGAACACCGGCAGCGCCAGAATCACGAAACCGAAAGCTTCTTTGACGTACTGCATCCACGGGCCACTGCGCGGCAGCAGCTTGTTGCCGAACAGCGTCACAATCACCAGTGGAATACCCATTCCTAAAGCATATAAATATAGCGTCCCACCACCGGCCAGCATATTACCGCTTTGCGCGATATAGAGCAGGATGGCGCTCAGCGGGGCAGTGGTGCAGGGTGAGCAAATCAGGCCCGCCAGTGCGCCCATAGCAAAAACGCCTGCCAGTGAGCCGCCGCGTTGGCTGCTACTCCACTGTACCAATCGGGTTTGCAGTGACGAGGGCAGTTGCAGCGAATAGAGGCCAAACATGGAGAGCGCCAGCAACACGAACAACGCCGATAGCCCAATCAGCACATAAGGGTGTTGTAGCGCGGCTTGAAATTGTAAGCCCGCCGCTGCCACCACTAAGCCGAGCAAGGTGTAAGTCAGCGCCATCCCTTGCACATACACCACTGCCAACAGCAATATCCGCCGCTGACTGTGGGGCTTTTCACGCCCGAGAATAATAGCTGAAATCAGCGGGTACATCGGCAAGACACAAGGGGTAAAAGCAATACCAATACCAATGAGTAGCGCCCACAAAGGGGAGAATGGCAACTCAGCTGGCGCTGGAGTTGCAGGGGCGGTGATTGGCGGCGCAGTGACTGCGGATGAACCGGCAGTAATAGCGGAGAGTGGAACCACCCGTGTTTCCGGGGGGTAGCAGAAACCCGCTTCGGCGCAGCCCTGATAAGTCACACTGACACTGGCGTGCTCACCGGCTTGTGTAATGGGTATTGTCAGTATTAACTGTTGTTTGAAAATAGCGACTTCGCCATAGAACTCATCGTGATGCGCGATACCCTCCGGCAGAGTAAATACCCCGAGCGTGGCGTCTTGCGGCACAATTTTGATTTGCTGGCGATACAGATAATAATCAGGATGAACCTGCCAACTTAAGGTGAGCTGGTCACCCTGTTGGCGAAAATCAAAGGCAAACGCTTGATCGACCGGAATAAATCGGCTCTGGGCGCTTTTTTGGCCAAAAGCGGCATTATCACCAAACAGTGACGCTTGTGCGCTGTGCGGTGCGAGTAAAATGCTGCACAGCAGTAGAATCAGAGTAATGAAGCGTTGAGCCATGACAGGTAATCTTTATCTCCGTCCCGTACCGGCAGCACCAGTAATTCCGGTGTTTGGTAGGGGTGATGTTGTTTGATATAACTGAGAAGCGCTTGCTGATGGCCAGTATTGCTCTTGAACAAAAGCTGGACTTCATACTCTTGCTGGAGTTTACCTTCCCAGTAGTAAATTGAGGTCGCACCCGGCAACAATGTGGCGCAGGCGGCCAGTTTTTCACCCAGAACCTGCGCGGCTAAATCCTGCGCGCTGGCCTCATCAGGTGCGGTGCACAATACCACAATTGCATCACAATCAGACATTTTAACCTCATTGGTAGTGCTGTTCTATGGTGGCGTGGGAAGTTACGAGATAGCGCAATGTGTGAAGTCATCGGCTTATAAAACGCACTATACCCTGAAGCAGGGGTAGGTCAGAAGATGATTTATATCGCAGTGGAATAGATGCGATGACGCTCGCAAATGAGAGTGGGGCGCATCGCGCGCCCCATTTACAGCTGATAGATTACAGAACCAGACCGCCCATCACGAAGCCGAAACAAACGGCCAGTGCAACCCCAATGGTGCCTGGGATGAAGAACGGATGGTTGAACACGAAACGACCAATACGCGTTGTGCCGGTGTCATCCATTTGTACTGCTGCAACCAGTGTTGGGTAGGTTGGCAGAATGAACAGACCAGAAACCGCTGCGAAAGAAGCAATGGCCGCCAGTGGTGAAACATTCAGTGCCATTGCCATTGGCATCAATGCCTTGGCAGTTGCAGCTTGAGAGTAAAGCAGTGCTGAACAGAAGAAGAAAATTACGGCCAGCAACCATGAGTGAGCTTGAATCAAGCTACCAGCAGTTTCTTTAATCCAGTCCAGGTTGTGCTGTACAAAGGTATCGCCCAACCAGGCTACACCAAGGATACAAATACACGCACTCATCCCTGCTTTAAATGTGCTGGAATTCAGGATTGAATCAGTATCAACCGAACACACTAAGGTAGTGATAGTTGCTACGCTTAACATGATGATCAGGATGGCGTTAGTGGTGTTCATCAGCGGTGTAGCCACCAAACCGACACTTGGGCTGTTGATGATGGCATAGGCCACAACACACAACACACCGGCCAGGAACAACAGCACGGAGGTTTTAGCCCGTGGTTTAATCACTTTGACCGTGTCGCCACGCAGAGTGACCAAACCTTCTTCTAAACGTTTTAGATAGATTGGGTCATCAGACAGTTTGGAGTTAAAGCACCAGGAAACAATCAGTGACATCACAAACACCGCGCACAGGGTGGATGGGATGACTATCATCAATAAGTGTAAGTAACTGACGCCATGACCTTCCATGACGGAAGACATGTAGACTACTGCCGCAGAAATTGGGGATGCGGTAATGGCGATTTGCGCGGAGACTACCGCGGTAGACAGTGGGCGGCAAGGTTTGATGCCTTGTTCTTTCGCCACTTCTGCAATCACCGGCAGGGCTGACAGAGAAATATTACCTGTCCCGGCAAAGATGGTCAGAAAATACGTGACCAGCGGAGCAAGGATGGTGATGTGTTTTGGGTTCTTGCGCAGTAACTTTTCAGTTTGTTGCACCAGATAATCCATACCGCCCGCAACCTGCATTGCAGAGATGGCGGCAATAACAGCCATAATAATTGAAATAACATCGAATGGAATGCTGCCGGGTTTGACACCAATAATCGCCAATACCAGAACACCAATACCCCCTGCAAAACCTATACCGATACCGCCTAACCTGGCCCCTAAAAAAATGGCCAGCAGAACGATGACTAATTCTACGGCTATCATAGTGTTTACTCCTTGATCCAAATGAAAAATTAAAGTTAAAAAGTTGTGTTTGCTAGAAAGTAAAAAGGCACGCTGTCCAGAGGAGCATGCGTGCCTTATAGGGCTACCGGATGATTATTTTATTGTTCATTTTCATCGGTATAACGTTTTGCCTTATAGGCCGGATGCATCAGGTTCTCGACAGAGAAAATATCGTCCAACTCGGCCTCAGTTAATAGGCCGCGTTCCAGAACCACTTCCCGCACATTTTTACCAGTTTCTGCACAAATTTTGCCCACGATGTCACCGTTATGGTGACCAATGAATGGGTTCAGATAGGTGACGATA
The DNA here is from genome assembly GCF_946902935.1 of Yersinia sp. Marseille-Q5920. Lineage (NCBI taxonomy): Bacteria > Pseudomonadati > Pseudomonadota > Gammaproteobacteria > Enterobacterales > Yersiniaceae > Yersinia > Yersinia sp. Marseille-Q5920. The sequence goes on from NZ_CAMPQA010000007.1 coordinate 46,363, forward strand.
CCGATAGAGTTAAAGACGTAACGCTCGCAGACTTCTTTGTTGGCCGTAATGCCATTAATGCATTTTTCCAACAGGTTATAACAAGCATTTGTCAGGATGTGGATAGACTCAAACATCGCCTGGCCAATTACCGGCTCCATGACGTTCAATTGGAGCTGACCTGCTTCGGCCGCCATAGTAATGCAAGTGTCGTTACCGATCACCTTAAAACAAACCTGGTTAACAACTTCAGGAATCACCGGGTTCACTTTAGCGGGCATGATGGAAGAACCGGCCTGCAATTCTGGCAGATTGATTTCATTCAGACCCGTGCGTGGGCCAGAAGAAAGCAAACGTAAGTCGTTGCAGATTTTTGACATCTTAACAGCCAAACGTTTCAGGGCGCTGTGCACCATCACGTAAGCACCACAGTCTGATGTCGCTTCAATCAAGTCTTCTGCTGGAACACAAGCCAACCCACTGATTTCAGAAAGTTTTTGTATCGCTAACTGTGAGTAACCTTCAGGTGTGTTCAGCGCAGTACCGATGGCGGTGGCACCCAGGTTAACTTCCAGCAGCAATTCTGCGGTACGTTGCAGATTTTTGGTTTCTTCTTTTAATAACACCGAGAAAGCTTTGAATTCCTGCCCCAGCGTCATGGGTACTGCATCCTGCAATTGGGTGCGACCCATTTTCAGAATTTTCTCGAATTCTTTGGATTTTCTTTCGAAGCCTTCTTTTAACTGATTGATGGCATCAATCAGCTTCATGATGGAAGCATAAACCGCGATGCGGAAGCCCGTTGGGTAGGCATCGTTGGTGGACTGGCATTTGTTCAGATGGTCGTTAGGGTTGAGGTATTGATATTCCCCCTTTTGGTGACCCATCAGTTCCAGACCGATATTGGCCAGAACTTCGTTGGTATTCATGTTTAAAGAGGTACCGGCGCCGCCTTGGAACACGTCAACCGGGAACTGATCCATACACTTCCCTTTATCCAGAACTTCGTCACATGCCTGAATAATGACATCAGCAATTTTGCGTGGGATGGTATGCAACTCTTTGTTCGCCATCGCCGCTGCTTTTTTTACCATGACCATGCCGCGTACAAATTCTGGCACATCACTGATCTTGCTGTTACTGATATAGAAGTTTTCAATCGCACGCAGGGTATGAACACCGTAGTAAGCCTCTGCGGGGACTTCTCGTGTACCTAACAGGTCTTCTTCAATGCGAATGTTATTTGACATGAGAACCTTCTCTAATCTGCTGTCTTGTTTTGTATTTGTTAACTACATTATGCCGCCGTGAGCAATATGATGCGGAAATGAACCTTGAGTACGGAAAGATTAACCATTCATCTTATTGCTGACAGGATCATATGCTGCTTAATGATAAAAAGCCTTGAACTAGGATCACTATATGGTCGGAATTAATTGAGATGATCTGATATCTGTGATTTCTCTCACAGTTGTACTAATAAGTAATAAAAGTATTCCCCTAACTTGAAAAGCGATTCAGCCATCACCATTTTATTAAGGTCGACCCTCGTTGAAGGGGTTGCTGATGCTGAAATCCGCTAAAAAAGGAAAAAACAGTGTCAGCGCCAGTCGGGTCAAGGTTTTCATGGTATCTGTCAGGCAGGTTTACCCTGATGAGAGGTACTGAATGATTGGAATAAGGAGAATGCGGTGCGTTGGTTACCGTTAGCGCTGATATTTTTATTGGCATATATAGAAATATCGATATTTATCAAGGTCGCAGCCGTATTGGGTGTGATGGTTACCCTATTGCTGGTGATCTTCAGTTCCTGTGTGGGGATATCTCTGGTGCGTAATCAGGGGATAAAAACTTTCATGCAGATGCAGCAAAAACTGGCGGCGGGTGAAAGCCCTGCGGCTGAAATGGTGAAAAGTGTTTCACTGGTATTGGCCGGTTTCTTATTATTGATCCCCGGTTTCTTTACCGACTTCATCGGCTTGTTGCTGTTATTACCACCAATTCAAAAATCCTTGACACTAAAGTTGATGCCACATTTGAATATTTATCGTGGCGGTTTTAGTGCTGGTGGTTTTAATCACAATAATTCTGGCCCTATGGGCGGCGGAAATACCTTTGATGGTGAGTTTCAGCGCAAAGCCGATGACCACTTCATCGTAGAGCATCATCCGGAAGAGGATGATAAATCGACAGATAACCGCTTTAAAGATGATAAGTAACTCGCGATACTTTCTAATTTATTGTTTATTAATCATAAATTCATAAAGTAAATGACAGTGCTTTCTATGGTTGGTCGGTGGAGAGATGGCTAAAATTAGCCCTCTCAGGACAAGAAAAAACTGAATTTTTTTTTGTCCTCTCCCTTGAAGGGATGTGAAGTCGCCCCCATTAAGATAGCCACGGTATCGGTTATGAAGGCAAGCCGGTACTCATCCTAAACCTGATACGGACCTTCTCAATAGGAGAGCTATCAATGAAAATTCGTCCATTGCATGACCGCGTTATCGTCAAGCGCAAAGAAGTTGAATCCAAATCTGCTGGCGGCATCGTTCTGACTGGCACAGCAGCGGGTAAATCTACCCGTGGTGAAGTTCTAGCTGTCGGCAATGGCCGCATCCTGGATAACGGTGAGATCAAACCACTGGATGTGAAAGTTGGCGACATCGTTATTTTCAACGATGGTTACGGCGTGAAGTCAGAGAAGATCGACCATGAAGAAGTGTTGATCATGTCCGAAAGCGACATTCTGGCAATTGTTGAAGCGTAATTCACGCTCTCTAATCTTCTGAACTGAACAAGTTAAGGGAAATCATACCAATGGCAGCTAAAGACGTAAAATTCGGTAACGACGCACGCATCAAAATGCTACGCGGCGTAAACATTCTTGCTGATGCAGTAAAAGTGACCCTGGGCCCGAAAGGCCGTAACGTAGTTCTGGACAAGTCTTTTGGCTCCCCAACTATCACCAAAGATGGTGTTTCGGTTGCGCGCGAGATCGAACTGGAAGACAAGTTTGAGAACATGGGTGCACAGATGGTTAAAGAAGTTGCCTCTAAAGCGAATGACGCAGCGGGCGACGGTACCACTACTGCAACTGTATTGGCTCAATCCATTATCACTGAAGGCCTGAAAGCAGTTGCGGCCGGCATGAATCCAATGGATCTGAAACGTGGTATCGACAAAGCAGTGATCGCAGCTGTTGAAGAGCTGAAAAAACTGTCTGTGCCGTGCTCTGATTCTAAAGCGATTGCTCAGGTAGGCACCATCTCTGCAAACTCAGACTCAACTGTGGGTGAGCTGATTGCACAAGCGATGGAAAAAGTCGGTAAAGAAGGCGTTATCACTGTTGAAGAAGGTTCAGGTCTGCAAGACGAGCTGGACGTAGTAGAAGGTATGCAGTTCGACCGCGGCTACCTGTCTCCTTACTTCATCAATAAACCAGAAACGGGTTCTATTGAACTTGAAAGCCCATTCATCTTGTTGGCTGACAAGAAAATCTCTAACATCCGCGAAATGCTGCCAGTTCTGGAAGCCGTAGCGAAAGCCGGTAAACCACTGCTGATCATTGCAGAAGACGTTGAAGGCGAAGCCTTGGCGACTCTGGTGGTTAACACCATGCGCGGCATTGTTAAAGTTGCAGCGGTTAAAGCACCTGGTTTCGGCGATCGCCGTAAAGCCATGCTGCAAGACATCGCTACCCTGACTTCTGGTACCGTGATTTCTGAAGAAATCGGTCTGGAACTGGAAAAAACCACTCTGGAAGATCTGGGTCAGGCGAAACGTGTTGTTATCAACAAAGACACCACCATCATCATCGATGGCGTAGGCGACGAAGCTGCGATTCAGGGCCGTGTTGCTCAGATCCGTCAGCAAATTGAAGATGCAACTTCTGACTACGACAAAGAAAAACTGCAAGAGCGCGTGGCTAAACTGGCTGGCGGCGTTGCCGTTATCAAAGTTGGCGCTGCAACTGAAGTTGAAATGAAAGAGAAAAAAGCGCGCGTTGAAGATGCTCTGCACGCAACTCGTGCTGCGGTAGAAGAAGGCGTGGTTGCGGGTGGAGGTGTTGCACTGATTCGTGCTGCATCTGCTATCACTAAGTCTGGCCTGAAAGGCGACAACGAAGACCAGAACGTAGGTATCAAAGTTGCGCTGCGTGCGATGGAATCTCCACTGCGCCAGATCGTAGTTAACGCCGGTGAAGAAGCTTCAGTTATCGCGAACAACGTTAAAGCGGGTTCAGGTAGCTACGGTTACAACGCTTACAGCGAAGAATACGGCGACATGATCGCGATGGGTATCCTGGATCCAACTAAAGTGACTCGTTCTGCTCTGCAGTACGCAGCCTCTATTGCTGGCCTGATGATCACCACCGAGTGCATGATCACCGATCTGCCACGTGATGACAAAGGCGGTGATATGGGTGCTGGCGGCATGGGTGGTATGGGTGGCATGGGCGGCATGATGTAATGCCCCACCCTATAGCTTCGATTAAGCTATAAACCTAAAGCGAGTGGGGAAACCTGCTCGCTTTTTTTATAGGAAAAAAACGGCTATACAGCCAATACCTGTCATAACCTTGCCTCGTCCACGTTTTACACTCAGCCTTTTCTGATTCACATTTTGCAAACTCGCGCCTCAAAAGCAGTTTTATTTTGCTCGGTGTGATGATTGCAGGACTTTTTTTATCTGCGGGACAGATTTAATGTGTAAACTGTTAATCATTAGCCATCAGTCTCGACATCGGGTACTTGGATAATTTCGGCAGCGAATGCCCCAACGGCAGCGGTGCTTTCTGGTAATCTTTAGCGTGATTCTCAACTTAGAATGGGGAAAAAAATGCGGATTAAAGTGTTACTTGGTCTTTCAGCGGCATTGTTGCTGGCAGGCTGTAGCTCCACTAATCAATTGAGTTCAGCGGGCGAGCAAGTGAAGTTCTCTGATACCAAACCGGGTAGTGAATGCCAGTTGGTTGGGCAGGTGACGGGTACTCAGAGCAATTGGATCTCAAGCGGTGAAAGCAGCTCTATGCGCGGTGCGGCAAATGACCTACGCAATAAAGCAGCGGCAATGGGCGGTAATGTTATCTATGGCGCAACCAGCCCGAGTGAAACTTTCTTATCAAGCTTTGCACCGCTAGACAGCAAAATGGTCGGCGAAGTTTACAAGTGCCCTTGATATATTTTAAGGGTGCACAGGGGATGCAATGGCGTCCCCTGTTATACCCGTCATCTTTCAATTTGCAGGTGTGTTGGCTGTACTCAATCACCGAATCACTTACCTGAGTAAGCTCATCGGGTTCTTTCGCTTGCCGCCTTCCTGAACCTCGAAATCTATAGGGTATATTTGCCGTCATCTTTCAAGTTACAGGTATGTTGGCTGTAACCGGCAGATTTGTCACCCAAATCATTCATCCTGCATTAACCGGAGGTCTAGTGGTGTTTTACTGGGTTGCCCCCCAACTTCTCGCGTTAAGCGCGGCACCAGATATCCAGACACGCGTCGCAGTAATCCTTTCATTAACTGCCGAGCTTCATCGTCATCGACCATAAAATGAGCTGCACCTTGTACCTTATCCAGCACATGGATGTAATAAGGTAGAATTCCGGCATCAAATAATGCATTACTTAATGTTGCCAACACCTCTGAATCATTATTGACCCCTCGTAACAACACGCTCTGATTTAGCAGGGTTACACCGGCCTGTTTCAGCAGCGCCATGCTGTCACGGAAAGATGCGTCAATCTCATTGGCGTGGTTGATATGTGTCACCATCACCACCTGTAATCGCGAGTCACTCAGCCGCTGACATAACTCAGTGGTAATACGCGCCGGGATGACGACCGGCAAGCGAGTATGGATACGCAGCCGTTTGATGTGAGAGATATTTTCGATCTCGTCCAATAACCAGTTGAGTTCGCTATCTTTTGCCATTAACGGATCGCCGCCGGAAAAAATGATCTCATCCAGTTCAGGGTGTTGGCGCACATAATCCAGCGCCTGGCGCCAATTGGCCTTGTTGCCTTGGTTATCCTGATAAGGGAAATGACGGCGGAAGCAATAGCGGCAATTGACAGCGCAGCCGCCCTTGACCAGCAATAGCGCGCGGTTACGATACTTGTGCAATAGGCCGGGAACAACACTGCGCTGTTCATCAAGCGGATCGTTGGTAAAACCGGGAGCTGCAATAAATTCTTCCCGTGCGGTGAGCACTTGAAGCAATAATGGGTCTGATGGGTTCCCCGGTTGCATGCGCGAAACGAATGCGCGGGGCACTCTTAAGGGAAATAAACGGCGCGCAGCAGTACCTTGTTGTAGGCTAGGATGTTCATTTAACAGCAAAATTCTTAGCAATTCGTCCGGATCAGTAATTACATCGGCGAGTTGTTGCAACCAATCTTCTCTAATTGGCATGTTTCGGGTTACAATACTTGCCATTTTTTAGGCTTATTACCAGTTTCTTGAGGACCATCATGGCCAGTTATTATAGCAACGATTTTCGTCCCGGTCTTAAAATCATGTTCGAGGGCGAGCCTTATTCAGTTGAGTCCAGCGAGTTCGTAAAACCCGGCAAAGGCCAGGCTTTCGCGCGTGTTAAAATGCGCCGCCTGCTGACCGGCGGACGCGTTGAAAAGACCTTCAAATCAACAGATTCTCTGGAAGGCGCTGACGTTAACGATCTGAACCTGACTTACCTGTACAACGACGGTGAGTTCTGGCACTTCATGAATAACGAGACTTACGAACAGCTGCAAGCCGATGCTAAAGCCATTGGCGAAAATTCTAAGTGGTTGATTGACCAAGCTGAATGTATTGTAACTCTGTGGAATGGTCAGCCTATCGCTGTCACCCCACCAAACTTTGTTGAACTCGAAATTGTTGACACTGACCCAGGTCTGAAAGGTGATACTGCCGGTACCGGTGGTAAGCCTGCAACTCTGAGCACCGGTGCAGTGGTCAAAGTGCCACTATTCGTACAGGTTGGCGAAGTCATCAAAGTTGATACCCGCTCTGGCGAATACGTTTCTCGCGTTAAGTAAGCTACAGCCGTTAAGCTGTGATAAAACTGCGTTGAGAACAAAAGAAAACCGCTTAATCGGCGGTTTTCTGCTATCTGGGTTTGACCCATTGATAAAAGTTATTTAAGTCAGAAAAAGTGCAATATTGTTTTTTTGACTATCCTTATAGGGTGAATATACTCACGCGCCATAAGGAATTTTTATCATGTTGAAGAAAAGCATCGCTATTATTTTCTCATTATTAGTTATCTCTTCATTGAGCGCCTGCAATACCACCAAAGGTGTCGGTAAAGATGTTCAAAGCGCGGGTAGTGCTATTGAACGCAGTGCTGAATAAATAGCTATAGCCGTCATACTTCAAGCTGCATGTGCGTTGGCTGCGTTCAATCACCCGAATCACTTACAATACAGTAAGCTCATCGGGACTCTCTCACTTGCCGCCTTCCTGCAATTCGAATTATTTAGGGTATATAGGCATTGTTATCGGCGGCCATTGCCGCCGGATTTCTTTGGCAGGGTAAGAGATTGCTGCTTATTATTTAGCATGCTAACCTATCATTCTTATCTATCTGCTGTCTGGGACGACCTAGCACGCATCTATTTTTCTGGGGACGACCCCGCCTGAGTGAAGGGGTTTACCATGGCTTGGATTATTCTGGCTATTGCAGGTTTATTGGAAGTGATTTGGGCTATCGGTCTGAAGTATTCCCATGGTTTTACGCGGCTGACACCCAGTATTATCACTTTGATCGCGATGGCCGCCAGTGTTTTCTTATTGGCTTATGCTATGAAAACCTTACCGGCGGGCACGGCTTACGCGGTTTGGACTGGTATTGGTGCGGTGGGGACGGCCATTTTAGGTATTGTGCTGCTTGGCGAATCGGCCAGTTTGGCGCGAGTATTCAGTTTGGGGCTGATTTTAGCGGGAATAATTGGGTTGAAATTAGCGTCATAAATGACAAGGGGGGGCTTCCCCCCTTAGTCGATTATAGAGTTCAATATCATTGCCCGGCGATAACTTTCCCCTGTTTCACCCAGATCAATTGTTCCACCGGGAAACCATAATTCTTCGCGATGGCAATCAGGCGATCGCGAGTTTGGTTATCAATCGTCGGCGTGCGCGATAAAATCCACAGATATTCGCGGCTAGGGCCAGCAATCAAAGCATGTTGGTATTCATCATCCAAATCAATGATGTTATAGCCGCCATAGAATGGGCCAAAGAAAGAGACTTTCAATGAAGCTTGCTGCGGCGAGCCAATGAAATAGGCTTTACCGACACTTTCCTGCCATTGCTGTTTCTTCGCGTTATAACCCCGATTAATGACTTTTACGCCACCATCATCGCGGAGTGAGTAATTGGCCGTGACACGGTCTAACCCGCGTTCAAAGGAATGGTCCAGCCGGGCAATTTCATACCAAGTGCCGAGATAGCGGGGTAATTGGAAATTATCGACGACTTTCACGTCTTTTGGCGGCGTTACGCTACAAGCGACCGAAAGTAATGTTGCTGCTATTACGGATAATTTTGACCACAGACGCATCTGTATTCCTTAGTATTTCAATTATTAGTCTGTGACTGAGAATAGCTATCATCTATGAAAGAGGCAAATGGATGAATCCGAGTTATTGGCAAAATGGGTATTGGCGGGATGGGCTGTTGGCGGTATAGCAAAAAAACGGCCCGGCATAAGCACGGGCCGCTGAGAGAGCTTGGGCAATTACAGTGTCAAAACACCGATGATAGCAACCACAGTCAAAATGGCAGCCAGACCATAGAAAACCCATTTCCCAGCAGGGATGTGGATTTTCAAATCATGCATGGCGTGGTGGATACGGTGTAAACCGCACCACAGTGGCAGAATAATCATCAGCAGCAGGAATACCCGGCCAATGAAGCTCTGACAAAATGCCAGCACCCGCTCATAGCTCAATGCTTCACCGGGGAAAGCACCCAGAGGCAGCAAAATAGCGACCAACAGAATAACAGCCGGTGCAATGATGGCACTCCACATGCCGCCCGCACCGAACAGACCCCAGAAGATAGGTTCATCGGAGCGCTTAGGGACTTGATTCATCTTGTTCTCCTCCGGGTTAGAGTAAGGCAACGGCCAGAATAATCGCGGTAGCCACGATAGTCACAACCCACAGCGCCTTGATAACTGGCTCTGGACCCATTTTTTCGTCTTTAATAATAATATTGGCGGCTTTCGGTGCCAGTTCAAACCAGGTTTTGGTATGTAACACGGCGGCCAATAACGTAATGATATTGATTAATAACACTAGCGGATTTTGCAAGAATCCGACGAAACCTTCCCACCCAGCCGGGCCGCTTTTCAGTGCGAACACTCCGTAAATCAGTAGGATACTGAACCACACTGTGGGCACGGAGGTGCCTTCACGCAACATATAAAAACGATAGAAACCGAGCTGTTGCCACCAGTTCGGGGCCATGGTACGGACGTAAGCTTTACGTTTAGTAGTCATTACTGTTTCCCCTCCCTTATTGTGGTTTCAGCATGGCGATCATGAAGTCTTTCGCACTCTCAACCTTGCCTTGCTGGATAGCTGCGGCAGGGTCTACGTGTTTTGGACAAACTTCAGAACAGTAGCCGACGAAAGTACAACTCCAGACACCATTTTTGCCGTTAAGCTGTGGCATACGCTCTTTCTTACCGTGGTCACGGTTATCCAGATTGTAACGATGGGCCAGAGTGATGGCTGCTGGGCCAATAAACTCAGGATTTAAACCAAACTGTGGGCAAGCGGCATAGCATAGGCCACAGTTAATGCAGCCAGAGAACTGGTGGTATTTCGCCATCTGAGCCGGAGTCTGCTTATTCGGGCCGTCTTTTGGTTTGCGCTCATTACCAATAATATAAGGTTTGATAGCTTCCAAACTCTCAATAAAGTGAGTCATATCAACCACTAAATCGCGCTCGATAGGGAAGTTACCCAGTGCCTCGACTTTCATCCCGCCGGTATATTCGCGCAGGAAAGTCTTACAGGCGAGTTTTGGCACTTTGTTGACCATCATGCCGCACGAACCGCAAATCGCCATCCGGCAAGACCAGCGATAAGACAGGTCAGGTGCCAAATTATCTTTGATATAACCCAGTGCATCCAGCAGAGAAGTCTGCTCATCGTAAGGCACTTCAAAGGTTTCGAAGTGAGGTTCGCTATCACGTTCTGGGTTATAGCGCATGACTTCCATTTTCAGGAGTTTCATATCAGTCATTCGCCTGCTCCTTATCCTTTAAATCTTTCGCATCTTTGGCGTCTTTAGCATCTTGCGCGGTGGCTTCACCACCATAAACGCGTTTTGCTGGTGCCAGTTTGGTGATTTTTACGTCGCTGAGTTCAAGGCGTGGTGCGCCGTTTGGATTATGGAAAGCGAGTGTGTGCTTGAGGAAATTAACATCATCACGCTCGGTACAACCTTCATCCAAGCGCTGGTGCGCGCCGCGGGACTCTCTACGGTTCAGTGCTGAGTGAGCCATACATTCGGCCACATCCAGACCATAACCCAGCTCAATGGTGTAGAGCAGGTCAGTATTGAAAACACTGGAGTTGTCGGTGATTTTCACGCGTTTGAAGCGCTCTTTCAGCTCTGCCAGTTTATCCACGGTTTTCTGCATCAGTTCCGGTGTGCGGTAAATGCCGCAGCCTTCTTCCATTGACAGACCCATCTCATCGCGAATTTTAGACCAGTTTTCAGTCCCTTCCTGCTTCATCAAGTTGCTCAGGCGGGTTTCCACATCACGGGCCTGGGCATCCAGCGCACTGCCGTTAGCCGGGCCGGTTTCCATGGCGCGCAAAGCGGCTTGTTCACCAGCAAGACGGCCAAAGACCACCAGTTCTGCCAATGAGTTAGAACCCAGACGGTTTGCACCGTGCAGACCAACAGAAGAACATTCACCGACGGCGAACAGCCCTTTGATTCGGGTTTCACACTGCTGGTTGGTTTCAATGCCGCCCATGGTGTAATGCGCGGTTGGGCGCACTGGGATGGGCTCTTTAACCGGATCGACACCGACATAAGCTTTTGCCAGTTCACAAATGAATGGCAAGCGCTCAAGTAGTTTTTTCTCGCCAAGGTGGCGCAAGTCCAGATAGACAACATCACCACGCGGAGTCGCGATAGTGCGGCCAGCACGCCATTCATGCCAGAAAGCTTGCGAAACTTTATCGCGCGGGCCTAATTCCATGTATTTGTTCTTTGGCTCGCCGAGCGGGGTTTCTGGCCCCATGCCGTAATCCTGCAAATAACGGTAGCCGTCTTTATTGACCAGAATACCGCCTTCACCACGGCAACCTTCCGTCATCAAGATGCCAGAACCCGGTAGGCCGGTTGGGTGATATTGCACAAACTCCATGTCACGCAGTGGAACGCCGTGGTGGAATGCCATCCCCATACCATCACCGGTAACAATACCGCCGTTGGTGTTATAGCGATAAACACGACCTGCGCCGCCAGTGGCCATGATCACAGCATTCGCACGGATTTGCACCCGCGTGCCTTCCATCATATTCATGGCAACAACACCGCGAGCTTGGCCATCATCGACCAGAATATCTAGCACGAAATGCTCATCAAAACGTTGAATTTGCGGATATTTTAACGAGGTTTGGAACAGGGTATGCAGCATGTGGAAGCCGGTTTTATCCGCAGCAAACCACGTACGTTCAATTTTCATCCCGCCAAAGCGGCGAACGTTAACAGAGCCGTCGGGTTTACGGCTCCATGGGCAGCCCCAAATTTCCAACTGCGCCATTTCTTCCGGGCAGCTATGAACAAAGTGGTCGACAACATCTTGTTCGCATAACCAGTCACCACCAGCGACGGTATCGTGGAAATGATAGTCAAAGGTATCGTGGTCCTGTGTGACAGCAGCTGATCCCCCTTCGGCGGCCACAGTGTGGCTGCGCATTGGGTATACTTTCGAGATCAGAGCAATCTTCAGCTGAGGGTTGGCTTCCGCTGCGGCTATTGCTGCACGTAAACCAGCGCCCCCGGCCCCGATAATGGCAAGATCGGCGTTAAAGGTTTGCACTGCGCTTCTCCATTGTTCAAATGTTCAAGTGAAAAATATATAAAGTGAATCTCTATTCTTAATGGCTTTTAATATTATTAGCTGGCTAACTGATTGGTTGTTAACCAGAATGATGTTATTAAGAATAGCTATTTCTTACTTTTTGCATGGGAATAATTATACCCAATGCTAATCAGTAGAAATTTGATGTGATCGATTGTTTTGTTTTATTTGAACCGCCTCAAGGGCATTACTAGCAAAAACGTGATCCCAAACAGGATATGCTGGGCAAAAGTCTTTTTCGCAGAGTGAAATGCTGAATCCGGGCGGGAAATCGGCCAAGTGAGTGACAGATTTGTCTGAGTGAGTAGATACGAGTAGACTGCACCCCCTGTTTGATTTCGGAGTTAACCACCATGAGCGAAACGGCAAGCTGGCAGCCGAGTGCACCCATCGCCAATTTGTTGAAGCGCGCAGCAATAATGGCAGAGATCCGGCGTTTCTTTACCGATCGCGGCGTATTAGAAGTTGAAACGCCCACCATGAGCCAAGCGACAGTGACGGACATTCATTTGGTCCCATTCGAAACCCGGTTTGTTGGCCCGGGCGCTGCCGATGGTTTGACGCTGTACATGATGACCAGCCCGGAATATCACATGAAGCGCCTGCTAGCGGCGGGCAGTGGTTCTATCTATCAAATGGGGCGCAGCTTTCGCAATGAAGAAGCTGGCCGTCATCACAATCCTGAATTCACTATGCTGGAATGGTATCGCCCGCATTATGATATGTACCGCTTAATGAATGAGGTCGATGACCTGTTGCAGCAAATTCTGGATTGCAACAGCGCGGAAACCTTGTCCTATCAACAAGCATTCTTGCGCCATTTGGATATTGATCCCTTGTCGGCGGACAAAGCGCAATTACGCGAAGCTGCGGCAAAACTGGATTTAAGCAATATTGCCGATACCGAAGAAGATCGCGATACGCTGCTGCAATTACTGTTCACCGTCGGGGTTGAACCTCACATTGGCCGCGAAAAACCGGCTTTTGTCTATCATTTCCCCGCCTCTCAGGCGTCCCTCGCCGTGATCAGCACTGAAGATCATCGTGTAGCAGAACGTTTTGAGGTTTACTTTAAAGGTATGGAACTGGCGAATGGCTTCCATGAGCTGACTGACGGTGATGAACAACTGAAACGATTTGAGCAAGATAATCGCAGCCGTGAAAAACGTGGTTTGCCACAGCATCCGATTGATATGAATTTGATTGCCGCCCTCAAGCACGGCCTGCCGGATTGTTCCGGTGTGGCGCTCGGGGTTGATCGTCTGGTGATGTTGGCGCTGGGCGCAGAAAGGTTGAGTGATGTTATTGCCTTCCCGGTCGATATTGCCTAATTCCTCTTCGTCCTTGGTGCCGCAGCGGTGTTCGCTGCACTCGCTCACCCGAATCACTTACTACAGTAAGCTCATCGGGATGCGCTTACTTGCTGCCTTGCTGCAACACCAATGACTTTGAGGAATGCGAGTGTTCTTGGCGCCGCAGCGGTGTTCGCTGCACTCGCTCACCCGAATCACTTACTACAGTAAGCTCATCGGGATGCGCTTACTTGCTGCCTTGCTGCAACACCAATGACTTTGAGGAATGCGAGTGTTCTTGGCGCCGCAGCGGTGTTCGCTGCACTCGCTCACCCGAATCACTTACTACAGTAAGCTCATCGGGATGCGCTTATTTGCTGCCTTGCTGTAACACCAATGACTTTGAGGAATGCGAGTGTTCTTGGCGCCGCAGCGGTGCTAAAAGAAATGCCCTGACCTGTGAAGGCTCAGGGCATTTTTGTTTCTTACTCACTGATCTTACAAGCTGCCCGGTGTGCGGCTGCGATTCGACGAAACCACGCGCCCACGGCCCAAAGTTTCCAGACGGGCCTGGAAAGGTGGGAATGGCAGAGTAATACCGTGCTCGCGGTAACCGGCCAGAATCAACTGATGAATCTCATGACGCAGCGGCATACGGTGGCCCATTTCGGCGGCGTAAATACGCAGCTCGAAAATTTGGATCCCTTGCTGGAGATCGACCAAATAGACCTCGGGTGGCGGGTTATCCAAGACCAAGGTACAGCGGCGCGCCGCGGTCAGTAATACTTCCGTCACTTCTTCGCTACTGGTTTCTGCTGGGGCCGGTACCGTCAAGACCACACGGGTAATGGAATCCGACAGCGACCAGTTAATAAATTGCTCAGTAATAAAGGCCTTATTCGGCACGATAATTTCTTTACGATCCCAATCTGAGATGGTCGTGGCGCGAGTATTAATTTTGGTGACGCTACCGGTGAGGTCACGGATAGTCACGGTATCGCCGATGCGGATCGGTTTTTCAAACAAGATGATCAAGCCGGAGACGAAGTTGGCGAAAATCTCCTGCAAACCAAAGCCTAGCCCCAAACCCAGAGCAGCAACCAGCCATTGGAATTTCGCCCATTCGATTCCCAGCATAGAAAAACCAACCAAACCCCCAATCAGGATCAACAGATATTTGGTAATCGTGGAGATGGCATAGCCGGTTCCGGGGGTCAGATCCAAATGTTGTAACAGTGCCAGCTCCAGCAGGGCTGGGAAATTACGCACCAGTTGGGTTGTCACGATCATCACCAGAATAGCGATCAGCAGTGATCCCATGGTGATCGCCTGTACTGACTCAATACCGTTTATCGTCGATGACGAGTCCCACAAGCGAATATTTTCCAGGAAACCAAAAGCTGAATGAATCTCAGACCACAGCACTATCACAGAAACTAACGCGATCATGGTCAGAATGGATCGCACCAGTCGCAGAGACTGCGCGCTGATCACATCCAGATCAATCACCGGTTCTTCAACATCAATGGAGCCTTCCGTGCTGTTATTGTGCGGTATTGTATCGTCTTCGCCACGGGCACGTTGCGCCAGAATATCAGCACGGCGCTGTTTGGCGCGATCAAAGGCAATGCGGCGGCGCTGAATCAGCATCCAGCGGCGGATAATATGATAAACCACCAACAAGAAGAACCAGATAGCGACCGAGGTTTCCAGACGGGCTAACAATGCTTGTGACGTGGTGAGATAACCCAGAGCAGATGCCAATGCTGCCATCAATGGCGCAGACAGTAAAAGCCCCCACAGCGCGGTGTTAACAATATTATCGCCAGAACCTTTTTTATCCAGATAGAGTGGAATACCCGCCCGCTTCAAGCTGTTGGTGACCAAACTTAAGGCAATACACAGCAAAATAAAGCACAGCCGGCCCAGTGTGCCAGCGAATTCGCGGTCGTTATAATTCTCGAATGTAATCAGCGCCATCATCAGTGGGATAATCAACCACACTGACATGCGATAGAAGCGCATTGCCCGGCCCACTTGGGTTGGTGACCAGCGGAAGTGGGTAATAAACAGGCCATGTGGATGGGCAAATGAGGCGCTTATCATAAATACCCACAGCACCGGCACGGTCGCGGTGACAGCATTACCAATGGCGATAGCCATCGGATATGACCAGGCATTTTGCAAACCATATCCGACCGCCGCCCATAAGACAGGCAACGGCAACGCCATCAGAATGGACCAGAATACGGTGCGCAACGTCAGGGAGAAATGGTCTTGTGTAACCTTGCCAACACGGCTGCTGGCGCGCTCCAGGAAAGCATGATAATGGCGGCGAGAGCTGATACTGAAACCGACAAACAGTAGCGCGCCAATAATTGGCAGCAATGTTTCTTGGCTAGTCATCATCATGACAAAGGCTTGGCTGAGCTGCGAAAGGGTGTCGAGTGACAGCAAACGGGTGAGGTCATGGGCGACGTTAAGCGGATAAGAGAGTGATATCGGGCTAACATCCGCCACCCAAAACAGGTAGCGGTGGGTCGCTTCGCGAACTTCACTTAAGGCATCCACTAACTGACTGTTGGCCACTTTCAGCTTGGTCAGCTCAAGAATCTGAGTGTCATAACCGGATAACAGAGAATTCAGTAATTCGCGCTGCGTGCGCCACTGAGCATCGAGAATTCGCTGTTGCTCAGTGGTCAGTGGCGTGCCATCGTCTTGTGTTAATTTGACATTTTGCTGCTGTAACTTCTCCAGCATGTCTTCATATTGCAGACGTTGAACTCGCAATTGGGCCATATCGCGATCCAATTGCTGATTTTTGGGCACATCGGGCAACCTCGCCACTTGTGCTCGCAATGCTTCACCCAATGCGGTTGAAACCCCCAACCATTGAGCTTGCTCACGGATAGTGCTAAGTGCCTGACGAACCTGCTGAGTTTGTGTGACGGCCTGGCGTTGCTGCGAGGAAATCAGGTCAATGCGCTGCACTTGCTGATTTAGCGCTTGAGACAAATCGCGGTTTATTTGCAACTGTTGGGTAATAGATTCAGGTAAATCACCGCCTTGTTCGGCCAGTAATTCTGTGCGCTCGAGCGCTTGTTCTGCGGCTTGTTGGCGCTGACTATTCAGGTTGTTACGCAAGCTCTGGAGTTGAGCATCGACCCGCTCCTGGCGCTTTTTGTATAGCTCGGCCCGTAGCCGGGAAAGCTCTTGGCGATTATTGGCGGAGAGTTGGGAAAGCTCCAGCTCATTGGCTTTCGCTTTGCGGGCCACGGCTTCAGCTTGCAATAATGCCAACTGCGCTTGTGCTACTGGGGTGGTGGGGCTACTTTGCGCCTGAAGTCGCGTGCTGATTTCTGCCAGAATGCGCCGGGCTTCTGATTGTTGTTGCGGCAGCTGATTCAGTGACTCACTGATTTCCCGTGCGCGGTCTTGCTCCTGCTGTGACAGGCGGCTTAACTCTAATAATTGGCTGCTGACTTGCAGCACTTGCTGTTCCAGTTCGGACGTGGACAGATTATTAGGGACTGGCAGGGGTTTATCCCCTTCCTGCGCCAATTGTTGGCGTAACTCACGGGTGAGCTTAGGAAAGTCATCAATGGCTTTTTGATACTGCTGGGCGCGGATATCAGATTCTTTGGCATCCGCTAACCAACTAAGAGCCCCTTGCAGCGCCTGAACAATTTCTGCCTGATTTACCATCCCTTTATTGGCTTCAGCCTGTTTCAGCTCTTGTCTGAGCTGATCTTCATTCGGCTGAGTTGCCGCATGAAGCGGCAGGGACAACAACATGACTAATGACAGTAAAATGGCTGAAAACCATGAAATTATTAGGCGCACGTAAGGGTTCCTTAACATCAATGTCTTGTCAGCCGAGAGCTAGCACGGCGGGGTCGCGGGGATAGCTTCGGCTAATACTTCACCCATGCGGGTAACCGAACCGCTGTTTAACTGTGGCGCTAAATGTACTTTGCCCTCAGCAAACAAGTTAATCACCGTCGAGCCCAACTTAAAGCGGCCCATTTCTTGCCCTTTCTCCAGCGTGACAGCACCTTCAGCCCCAGCCTGCGGGTAAGTCCAGCGGCGAATCACACCTTCCCGCGGTGGGGTAATAGTGCCCGCCCAGACGGTTTCTATGCTGCCCACGATAGTGGCACCCACCAGAATTTGTGCCATCGGGCCAAAGGCGGTGTCAAAGATACAAATGACGCGCTCGTTACGGGCGAACAGGTTAGGAACATTCGCTGCGGTCAATGGATTGACCGAGAATAAATCACCCGGAACATAAATCATTTCACGCAACACACCATCACATGGCATATGCACGCGGTGATAATCGCGCGGAGCCAGATAAGTGGTGACGAACTGCCCATTCTGGAACTCAGCAGCCAGCATATAGTTACCTGCCAACAAAGCTTCCACACTGTAGTCGTGGCCTTTTGCCTGCAAGATTTGCCCATCATGAATGGTGCCTAACTGACTGATAGCGCCATCAGCGGGTTGAACTAATAGATTTTCTTCAACCACAACGGGGCGCGCACCGGCACGGAGCGGGCGCACAAAGAATTCGTTAAATGTGCGATAAGCAGAGAATTCAGGTGCTTGTGCTTCTTTCATATCAACTTTGTAATAGCGAGCAAACGCCTTGATAACCAGTTGCGTCAACCAGCCACCTTGTTTATCTGCGCCCCAGCCCGCCAAACGGGTCAGACCAAGCTTAGGAAGTAAATATTGTAATCTGATTTTGAGACTATCCAGCACGTAGACCTCTTGGGTAAGCTGTTTGTGATAAATTGTATCGAATAGAAAGCTGCGACTAAAACATCATTTTTCGCCACTATTTCTCATCACTATCTGATGTCTTGCGCGGCTTCGCCTGCTCCATACTTTCCAGAATGCGATGATAATTATCAAAGCGCTCCTCGGCAATTTTACCTTGCTCTACCGCTTCGCGCAGCGCACAGCCGGGATCGGTGGTGTGGCTACAATCGCGGAACTTGCAATGACCAAGATAATCACGGAATTCGACAAAACCTTGCGTAATTTGTTCCGGAGCCAGATGCCACAGACCGAATTCACGTACCCCCGGTGAATCAATCACATCACCACCATGCTGGAAGTGATATAAACGAGCGGCGGTGGTGGTGTGCTGGCCCAGCCCTGAGTTGCCGGACACGGTATTGACCAAAATTTCATTATCTGTTGGCGGCAACAAGGCATTCAATAGGCTGGATTTACCCACCCCTGACTGACCGGCAAAGATACTTATCCGCCCAGCTAGCGCCTGTTCAAAGGCTTCCATCCCTTCACGGGTTTGGCTGGAAACTTCTAATACGTTGTAGCCAATACGGCGATAGATATCCATCATGCCATCAACGAATTTACGGCCATCGGCGTCCAGTAAATCGATTTTATTCAGTACGATTAACGGCTCGACATCTAATGTTTCACAGGCCACCAGATAGCGGTCGATGATATTGAGCGAAAGTTCGGGCAAAATCGCCGAAACGATCACAATCTGATTAATATTCGCGGCGATCGGCTTCACACCGTCATACAAATCAGGGCGCGTTAGAACGGATGTCCGCTCATGAACGGCTTCGACAATACCTTTAACTCGCACACCTTCCTGCGCTTGCAGGCCGGGACGCCAAACCACACGGTCACCCGTCACCAGTGACTTGATGGTACGGCGGATATTACAACGATGCTGAACACCATCGGCAGCTTCGACATCAGCATGCTGACCGAAGCGACTGATTACGATACCTTCTTGCGCATCGCCAAGCTGAGAGTCATCTAACTCAGGTTTTCTATCAGTGCGTAGCCGGCGCTGATGGTTAGCCTGTACACGGCGTTGCTGACCTTTCGACAGTTTATTCTTACTCACTGTGCCTCACTTGAATCTGCATTAATACCCTTAGTATTTGAAGCCGCAGGGGTGTTCGCTACGTTCACTCATCCGAATCACTTACTTGAGTAAGCTCATCGGAACTCGTTCGCTTGCTGCCTGCCTGCAACTCCAATTTCTTTGGGTATATCGCTGGTTGCGACCAAAAGGGCTATGATACACATTATTTTATCAATTAACCGTTTGTTCGGTAGCTCACCCGCTAACAGGCAGGAAAAATCATGACAGAAAATCAAAATAATCTAATCTGGATCGATCTGGAAATGACCGGTCTTGATCCGCAGCGGGATCGGATCATCGAGATAGCTACTCTGGTTACCGATGCTAACCTTAATATCCTGGCAGAAGGCCCGGTGTTGGCCGTCCACCAGTCTGATGAGCAGCTTGGGCTAATGGATGAGTGGAATGTGCGTACGCATACCGGCAGTGGGTTGGTTCAGCGAGTTAAAGACAGCCCCTTTAGTGATAGTGATGCTGAATTGCAAACTATTGAATTTCTAAAGCAGTGGGTTCCGGCAGGCGTTTCCCCTATTTGTGGTAACAGCGTGGGCCAAGACCGGCGTTTCCTGTTCCGTTATATGCCAGAGCTTGAAGCCTACTTCCATTACCGTTATCTGGACGTGAGCACCTTAAAAGAACTGGCCCGCCGCTGGAAACCCGAGATTCTGGCTGGTTTTAAAAAGAAAAATACTCATCAGGCACTGGATGATATCCGCGAGTCAGTCGCTGAACTTGCTTATTATCGCGAGCATTTTATTCAATCTTAGTCCCTTTCGGCCTTGAAGCTGTGGGGGTGTTAGCTGCGCGCACTTACCCGAATCACTTACTGATGTAAGCTCATCGGGGCGCGTTTGCTGGCTGCCTACCTACAACTCCAATGACTTTGGGGAACCTTTCGGCCTTGAAGCTGTGGGGGGCTTGCGAGTAGCCCGGCCTGCAATGTCAATAACTTTGGGTATATACTGTGTCAGGCGCTGGTAAAAACAGCATATTGCTGTTTTAATCGGCACTTGAATCAAAAAATGATTTTTTTGCTTTCAGGGGCTTGCGGCAAAACGGATTTCTCGTATAATGCGCACCCCGTACCGATGAAGAATTCGCGAGCTTGCGCAAACAGATTCAGTACTGGAAAGTATGACACAGAGCGGGAATAGCTCAGTTGGTAGAGCACGACCTTGCCAAGGTCGGGGTCGCGAGTTCGAGTCTCGTTTCCCGCTCCAATTTCTTGAATCAAAAGAGATTGGTCATAAAGAAATAATCAGTATAGAGATAAAAAGTATAGAAATTGATGCGCTGTTTTTCTTTTATAGTGCATGACAGCGACGCGGGAATAGCTCAGTTGGTAGAGCACGACCTTGCCAAGGTCGGGGTCGCGAGTTCGAGTCTCGTTTCCCGCTCCAAATTTTTATTTTTTTGCGCTGGTCATTTCAGATAGTCAAATGCTGTTTTAACGGCATCTCAATGCGGGAATAGCTCAGTTGGTAGAGCACGACCTTGCCAAGGTCGGGGTCGCGAGTTCGAGTCTCGTTTCCCGCTCCAAAATGTTTCATTCAATCTTGTCTTAATTATCCACAGCCCAATCGTGCGCTGCACCTCGTTTCACATACATTGTATTAACTTCTTCAACAGAGTTATCCACAGATTCTGCTGTTTTTATATTCAGTTCATTATTTAACCACTTAAATTCCTGATTTAATAACAATTTGATTTTATTGCATATATTTTTATGTAAAAACGTTATGCCGATCACTTGTGCTTTTTTTCGCACTTGATTGCCAAGGTGTTTTTATTTTTATGCACAGGAAAAGTCTGGGTTCATTCATATTAAAAATAATTGAAAAAACCCTGCTCAATATCATGTGATATCAGGCAAAAGCGGCTTCAGGCATCTCGTGGCAGGCCTTTTTCAATCGCTCTCACCAGCCGTTTTTTCTGCGGCGATTGAACATCCCCAATCAGTGTAGACCGTCTTTTCAATTGCTGTGAGATGGCCCATTCAATATGTTCATCTAACATCGGATCTATGCCGCGGCGCGCTTCCAATGCCAACACGATATTATCGAGATAGGGCGCATTACCCAATGCCACTGAGATATTGCGTAACCAGCGCAGGTGACCAATTCGCCGGATGGCAGAGCCTTCGGTTATCCGTAAGAACTTCTCTTCATTCCAGCTAAATAAATCCAGCAACTGTGGGGTGTGCAGCACAACACGAGGGCTGAAATCTTCTTCGTCAGTTAATTGCGAAAAGCGGTTCCACGGGCAGATAAGCTGGCAATCATCACAACCATAAATACGATTGCCCATTAACGGGCGAAACTCTTCCGGTATTGCGCCCTCCAACTCAATGGTCAGATAGGAGATACAGCGGCGCGCATCAACAGTATAGGGCGCGACGATGGCCCCGGTCGGGCAGGTGGTGATGCAAGCAACACAACGCCCGCATTGTTCTTCTTGGGGTTTATCGATCGGCAGCGGTAGGTCAATGAGCAGCTCGCCCAAGAAGAACCAGGATCCGGCCTCACGATTTAAAATAAGTGAGTGCTTACCAACCCAGCCAATCCCTGCTTTAGCCGCCAGTGACCGCTCCATTATCGGGGCTGAATCGACAAACGGGCGGAAATTGATATCGTCACCGGTCTGTTCCAGGCAATAGCTCTGGATCATATCGCCCAGCTTTTTCAGGCGCTGGCGCAATAATTTATGATAGTCGCGGCCTAATGCATAACGGCTGACATAACCGAGTTCTGCATTCTTTAATGTGCTGGCAAATGCGGCCTTGGCAGGCAGATAATTCATTCGCACGCTAATTACCCGCAAAGTTCCGGGTAATAATTCATGGGGGCGCGCGCGCAGCATACCGTGGCGGGCCATCCAGGCCATTTCGCCATGATATTGTTTATCAAGCCAGGCCTGTAAGCGCGGTTCTTCCGCTGACAGATCTGTATCGCAGATGCCGACTTGCTGGAAACCTAGCGATTGCCCCCATTGCTTGATATGTTGGGCTAATTGATTCAGATCGAGGGGATGTGCCATGACGGACCATAGTAAGAAACAAATCAGTGTCAGTTTACCACACTCTGTTTTTTCTGCGGACTGGGTGCGCCAGAATGAGGCGATCGCCGCGGCACACTTCTCCCTGAGCTTATTTGACCTGATGGTGAGAGCCGGAAATGCAGCATTTGAACTGGCGCGAAAGCAATACCCCGCCGCGCGCCACTGGTTAATTTTATGCGGCCACGGTAATAACGGTGGCGATGGCTACATTGTTGCCAGCCGGGCATTGGCCGCGGGTCTGAATGTGACACTGATTGCTTGCCCTGGCAATCGGCCCCTGCCCGCAGAAGCCCATCAGGCGCAATCTCAATGGCTGGCAGCGGGCGGCGTGATTAATCAACCTGATATCTTATGGCCACAACATATCGATTTAATTATTGATGGTTTGCTAGGTATTGGCCTGCGAGCCGCGCCGCAAGGTGTTTATGCTACGTTGATTGACACGGCAAACCGCCACCGTGCAGCAAAAATCGCCTTGGATATCCCGTCAGGGCTGAGTGCTGATAGCGGCGCGGCTCCCGGCTCCGTCATTCGCGCGGATCACACTCTGACGTTTGTCACCCTAAAGCCCGGTTTGCTCACTGGGCAAGCCCGTGATTGGGTCGGGCATTTACACTGTAATGATTTAGGATTGACACCCTGGCTGGCTGCTCAACCCGTCCAAATTGAGCGCCTGACCGCCGGTAATTTGCCACAATGGTTGAAACCGCGTCGCCCTTGCGCCCATAAAGGTGAGCATGGGCGGTTATTGCTGGTAGGGGGCGATAAAGGGTTTGGCGGCGCGATTCGCATGGCGGGAGAAGCTGCGCTGCGTAGCGGTGCTGGGCTGGTGCGAGTGCTCACTCACATTGAGCATGTGGCCCCGATTTTGGCCGCTCGTCCAGAGCTAATGGTGCAGGAGTTAACCCCTGAAACCCTGGCGCAAAGTATGAGTTGGGCTGATGTATTGGTGGTCGGCCCGGGGTTAGGGCAATCTGATTGGGGCCGAAATGCTCTGAATTTATTGCAACAAAGTGATAAACCAGCATTATGGGACGCTGATGCACTCAACTTGCTGGCATTAAATCCGCTGAAGCGTCAGAATCGGGTATTAACTCCCCATCCTGGCGAAGCTGCCCGCCTGCTCGGTTGCCGCGTTGCTGATATTGAGAGTGACCGCTTACTTTCTGCCCGTAACATCGTTAAACAATATGGTGGTGTGGTGGTCTTGAAAGGGGCTGGTACTCTTATTGCCAGTGAACAGGGCGAGATGGCGATTGCTGATGTCGGTAATGCGGGTATGGCCTCCGGCGGTATGGGGGATATTCTGTCCGGCATTATTGGGAGTTTGATAGTACAAAAGCTGGTGCTGTATGATGCCGCCTGTGCAGGTTGTGTTGTGCATGGCGTTGCCGCAGACAAACTGGCTGAAGTTCAAGGCACCCGGGGTTTACTGGCCACAGATTTGCTGTCAGTTATTCCGAAGTACGTTAATCCTGAGTTAGCAAAATAGATATCACAGAATGAAAGAACTCGTTTTACCTCTGCCTGATGAGGCAGCGACCGTTGCATTAGGGGGCACTTTGGCTCAGGCCTTCGAGGGTGCCAGCGTTATTTATCTGTTCGGTGACTTAGGTGCCGGAAAAACAACTTTTAGCCGTGGCTTTCTTCAGGCCCTTGGCCATTCAGGGCATGTTAAAAGCCCGACTTATACCTTGGTTGAACCTTATGCGCTAGCCCCAAGGCCGGTTTACCATTTTGACCTATATCGTCTGGCTGACCCCGAGGAGCTGGAGTTTATGGGCATTCGTGATTACTTTGATAAGCAAGCAATTTGCCTGGTGGAATGGCCACAACAAGGGGCTGGGTTCTTACCTCAAGCGGATGTTGAGCTGCATTTGACTTATCAGGCCGAGGGGCGCGAAGCCCGCCTGGTGGCCCTTTCTGATGCCGGCGCGGATGTATTGCGCCGTTTAGCTGCTGTGCAAGGACGATTTAATAATGATGCATAGCTCTACGCGACTAATAAATAGCTTTACGCGACCAGGTTGTTGGACGAAAAAGACTTTCTGGCGACCATCATTGGCTGCCGTAATGCTGATTATGGTGAGTTTATTTGCTCTGCCTTCTGCATTCGCCGCCAAGCTTACCGATATTAAGGTGAACAATGGCTCGACTGAAAGCAAAGTGACACTCAGTTTTGATGGTCAGCCGGTTTATGCTTTCTTTTCTTTAAATTCACCCGAGCGGGTGGTGCTTGATGTCCGTCAAAGCGGCAATCTTTCCGGATTACCACTGGAATTCAGTGGGCAGAATCTGCTGAAAAGAATCCGCTCCAGTACCCCGAAAGATGAACAAAGCACCCGTCTGGTGCTGGAATTGACACAAAAAGTCAAAACTCACGCGGTGACTCAGCAGTCGGGTAACAATTACACCGTCGTGATCACCATGACAGCGTCGGCGAGTGCCCCTGTGCGGCAAACTCAGTCTTTAAGCCCAAATAATACGCCGCTGAACCAAACCAATACGCCTAGCCCTAATGCCGGGCGGTTAACTTCACCGGCGACGAATGCGAATACGGAATCACGGATCACGAGCGCCAATACCACGTCAGTAGCTAAAAACCCGTTTAACAACAAGCCGACTGTGGTGGTGAGCAGCGAGAACATCACGACGAATACTGCGCGACCGATCAAAACTGCCCGCCAGACCAACACTGCCAGTGCGGCGAACAGCTCCCGAGTGGTGGTAGCGATTGATGCCGGTCATGGTGGTCAGGATCCCGGTGCGATTGGGCAAAATGGCTTGCAAGAGAAGAGTGTCACTATCGCCATCGCCCGTCGGCTTGAAGCACTGCTTAACAGTGACCCGATGTTTAAACCGGTATTGACCCGCAATGGCGATTATTTTATTTCGGTAATGGGCCGTTCTGATGTGGCGCGTAAGCAGGGCGCTAACGTGTTGGTCTCCATTCATGCTGATGCGGCGCCTAACCGCAGCGCAACCGGGGCGTCAGTTTGGGTATTGTCGAATCGCCGCGCTAACAGTGAAATGGGTAATTGGCTGGAGCAGCATGAGAAACAATCCGAACTGCTTGGTGGGGCCGGTGATGTATTGGCCAACACCGCCTCTGACCCTTATTTAAGTCAGGCGGTGCTGGATTTACAATTTGGTCACTCACAGCGGGTAGGTTATGACGTCGCCACTAAGGTGCTGAATGAGCTGCAAAGAGTGGGCGATATTCACAAACGTCGGCCGGAACACGCCAGTCTTGGGGTGTTACGTTCACCGGATATTCCGTCATTATTAGTGGAAACCGGCTTTATCAGTAATAGTACGGAGGAGCGGCTGCTTGGCAGTAGCGCGTATCAGGAGAAAATTGCTCAAGCCATTTATAAAGGTTTGCGCAGTTATTTCCTTGCGCATCCGCTACAAGCCGACCCAAAGGTCGAAAACCGCCCGCTTATTGAAACCGCGGCGGTTGATTCATCTTCACAGCGCTCAAGTGTTAGCCAGCCAGAGCCGGTGGTTAACAACATAGCAAGCAGCGGCAGGCCATCTGCCGCCAAACCGGCTGCGACGGGTAAAAGTCAGATTCATAAAGTACAGCGTGGCGAAACCTTATCCGGTATTGCTAGCCAATACGGCGTCAGCATGGCGCTGTTGCGGCAAAATAACACCCTGAAAAATGATGTCGTCTGGGTCGGGCAGCGCTTGAAAGTTCCCGCCTCGGGCACCGCTGCGGCTGCCGCGCCAAGAGCAGTGGCTAAAGCAAAGCCGAGCAAAAGCCAGCCGGTTAAACATCAGGTAAAACGCGGTGATACATTGTCGGCTATTGCTGCCAGATATGGTGTGTCGATGAGTGAGATTGAGCGGGCGAATAAGATAAAGTCAGGGAATGTCCAACTGGGGCAAACCCTCACTATTCCACAGTCGTAAGCGAAAGGAACTGCTATGCCAATTCAGATTCTACCCCCACAGCTTGCTAACCAAATTGCCGCCGGTGAAGTGGTAGAGCGGCCTGCCTCGGTAGTGAAAGAGTTGGTAGAGAATAGTCTGGATGCCGGTGCTACCCGAATTGATATTGATATCGACCGTGGTGGCGCGAAACTGATTCGCATCCGTGATAATGGCTGTGGCATTGGTAAAGACGATTTGGCATTGGCGTTGGCGCGCCACGCCACCAGTAAAATCAGTTCGCTGGAAGATTTGGAAGCCATCCTTAGTATGGGGTTTCGTGGCGAAGCATTAGCCAGCATCAGTTCAGTCTCGCGCCTGATTTTGACCTCGCGCACGGCGGAACAAAATGAAGCCTGGCAGGCGTATGCCGAAGGTCGCGATATGGCGGTGACCATCAAACCTGCTGCTCATCCGGTCGGCAGCACCCTTGAAGTGCTGGATCTGTTTTATAACACGCCTGCTCGCCGCAAATTTATGCGTACCGAAAAAACCGAATTTGGTCATATTGATGAAGTGGTGCGGCGCATTGCGCTGGCGCGCTTTGATGTGGCGATCAATCTCAGCCATAACGGTAAGTTAATGCGGCAGTACCGTGCCGCGACAGATCCTTCCCAACATGAACGCAGGCTGGCGAGTATCTGTGGCCCGGCGTTTTTGCAACATGCGCTGGCGATTTCCTGGCAGCACGGTGATTTGACCATTCGCGGTTGGGTGGCAGATCCCGCCGCGAGCCGCACACTGAGTGAAATGCAATATTGCTACGTTAATAACCGGATGATGCGTGATCGGCTGATTAATCACGCAATCCGCCAGGCTTATCAAGATTTACTCAAAGACGACCAGCAACCCGCCTATGTGTTGTATTTGGATATTGACCCACATCAGGTGGATGTCAATGTGCATCCGGCTAAGCATGAGGTGCGTTTCCATCAAGCACGGCTGGTGCATGATTTTATTTATCAAGCGGTTACCACGGTTTTACAGCAAGCCGCTACCCCGCTGCTGAACATCAATGAAGATGGTGAAGAAATCGAAGCCCCGCGCTGGCAACCAGAAAATCGCGTGGCAGCAGGGGGGAATAAATATGCCCAACCGGAACCGGCGAAAACCGCGCCAGTAGCACGAGTTTCTTCTCCGGAGCGGGCTGCCATGGCAGCACGGCCAGTCGCTCGTGAACCCGCCCCGACTTATAACGCCGGTCAACCCTACCAAAAACAACAAGGTGAATTATATCGCCAACTGGTGCAACCGGCCGTAGTGAATAAACCGGCGGCGGTTAGCCAACCTCCGGCCTCGCCTGCGCCACGTCAGAGACTTAATGACGAGCCACTGCACGGCGATAATTACAGCTTTGGCCGGGTGCTCACCGTGTTTCCGCCTTGCTATGCTCTTATTGAATATAAACAGGGCGTGGCATTACTGGAATTAAGGGTTGCTGAGCGTTGGTTGAAACAAGCTCAGTTGAATCCGCCCGCGGAAGGGTTGCGCCCTCAGCCGCTATTAATCCCCTTAAAACTGACATTGGATAAAAATGAAGCAGCCGCGTGCCAGCGTCATCAGAAATTGTTAGTGACCATGGGAATAGAATTGGCCGTGGAACACGAAAAGGCGACTTTACGCGCAGTATCTTTACCATTACGCCAACAAAATTTACAAAAACTGATGCCGGAACTGTTAGGCTATCTGTCGCAGCATGAAGAGATATCGCCAGATGCTCTCGCCACATGGATTTCTCGCCATCTTGGCAGTGAACATGAGGTATGGAATGTGTCTCAAGCGATACAATTATTGGCAGATGTTGAACGTCTTTGTCCACAGTTGGTAAAATCACCACCAACTGGGCTATTACAACCTATTGATATAAAGGCTGCATTGGCAACCCTGAAACATGAATGATATTGAAAATCTAGACCGGCCACCGGCAATCTTTATTATGGGGCCAACTGCCTCGGGTAAAACGGCGCTCTCCATTGCGCTGAGACAGCGGCTACCTGTCGAACTTATCAGTGTCGATTCTGCCCTGATTTATCGCGGTATGGATATCGGTACCGCGAAACCCAGTGCAGAAGAGCTGGCATTAGCGCCACATCGGCTGATTGATATCCGTGATCCCGCGCAATCCTACTCTGCCGCTGATTTCCGTAAAGACGCATTAAAAGAAATGGCCGAGATTACCGCAGCCGGGCGTATTCCGCTGCTGGTGGGCGGCACGATGTTGTACTTTAAAGCGCTGTTGGATGGGTTATCGCCATTGCCGAGCGCAGACCCGCAAGTGCGCCAGCGTATTGAACAGCAGGCAGCATTACTGGGTTGGGAAGCATTACACCAACAATTGGCTGAAATCGATCCCGTCGCGGCGGCGCGAATTCATCCTAATGATCCCCAACGGCTCTCCAGAGCACTGGAAGTTTTTTTTATTTCAGGTAAAACTCTAACAGAACTGACTAAAATTTCGGGTGAAACCTTACCGTATCGGGTTCACCAATTTGCGATTGCGCCTGTTAGCCGAGAACTGTTGCACCAGCGGATTGAATTACGTTTTCGTCAAATGCTGGATGCAGGGTTTGAAACCGAGGCTAGGGCGCTTTTTGGCCGCGGTGATTTGCATACGGATATGCCAGCCATTCGTTGTGTGGGATATCGGCAGATGTGGTCTTATCTGTCCGGTGAGATTGATTACGACGACATGGTTTACCGCGGAATCTGTGCGACACGCCAACTGGCAAAGCGCCAAATGACCTGGTTGCGGGGCTGGGGTTCAGTCCAGTGGCTTGACAGCGATAAGCCGGGAGAGGCTTTAGACTCTGTAATACAGGTTGTTAGTGCATAGGTTGAATGATTGTGTACAATTGATTAGTACTCAACGCGCGGATTTTTTTACGCAGTTTATTTTCGAGCCGATAGGTTCTTAGTTAATAACAACAAGCAAATAAGGAAAATACAGAATGGCTAAGGGGCAATCTTTGCAAGATCCGTTCCTGAACGCATTGCGTCGTGAACGGGTTCCGGTTTCTATTTATTTAGTGAATGGTATTAAACTGCAGGGCCAAGTTGAGTCTTTTGATCAGTTTGTCATTCTGTTAAAAAATACAGTCAGCCAGATGGTTTATAAACACGCCATCTCTACTGTTGTGCCTTCTCGCCCGGTTTCGCATCACAGCAATAGTCCGAGTGGTAGCACTAATAATTATCATGGTAGTAATCCATCTGCGCCGCAATCACCGCAGCAGGATAGCGATGACGCTGAATAAAGCGCATTGCTGGTCAACCATGACGGGGAACATAAGCAACGGATTCGGGTTTATGTTCTCCGCACTAGCGGTTTTGATCCGTTTGAGAGGTTGCACGTTTGTTTGACCGTTATGAAGGCGGTGAGCAGGCCGTACTGGTTCATATCTATTTCTCGCAAGACAAAAACTCAGAGGATCTGCGTGAGTTCGAAGCGCTGGTATCTTCTGCGGGCGTAGAAGCTTTGCAAATTGTGACGGGTAGTCGCAAAGCTCCACATCCTAAGTTTTTTGTGGGCGAGGGAAAGGCAGTAGAAATTGCTGATGCAGTGAAAGCCAGTGGTGCGTCTGTTGTCTTGTTTGATCATGCCCTTTCCGCAGCGCAGGAGCGAAATCTTGAGCGTTTGTGTGAGTGTCGGGTTATTGATCGTACTGGGCTGATTTTAGATATTTTTGCCCAACGGGCCCGTACCCATGAAGGTAAATTGCAGGTCGAATTAGCGCAATTGCGTCATATTGCGACCCGCTTGGTACGTGGTTGGACGCATCTTGAGCGTCAAAAGGGGGGCATCGGCCTAAGAGGGCCAGGTGAAACCCAGTTGGAGACCGACCGCCGTTTGCTACGTGACCGCATCAGCTTGATTTTGAGCCGTTTGGAGCGAGTTGCAAAGCAGCGTGAGCAGGGGCGGCGCGCGCGCACCCGTGCTGATATTCCGACAGTATCTTTGGTGGGATATACCAACGCCGGTAAATCTAGCCTGTTTAACAAAATTACGGCAGCTGATGTTTACGCGGCTGACCAACTATTTGCCACGCTGGATCCCACTTTACGCCGTATTACTGTGGCTGATGTGGGCGATACAGTGTTGGCGGATACGGTAGGCTTTATCCGGCATTTGCCGCACGATTTGGTTGCTGCTTTTAAAGCGACATTACAAGAAACGCGGCAAGCCTCATTACTGCTACACATTATTGATGCAGCTGATCCTCGGGTGGCCGAGAATATGGCCGCAGTCGATTCTGTATTGGCAGAAATCGAGGCGGATGAAATCCCTACATTATTAGTAATGAATAAAATTGATTTGTTGGATGATTTCGTCCCGCGAATTGATCGCAACGAAGACAATCTGCCAGTCAGAGTTTGGCTTTCGGCCCAAACTGGCGCAGGTATCCCGTTGCTCTTTCAAGCGTTAACGGAGCGTCTTTCAGGTGAGATCGCACACTTTGAATTACGTTTGCCGCCTCAGGCAGGCCGTTTACGCAGCCGTTTTTACCAGCTTCAGGCAATTGAAAAAGAGTGGATAGACGAGGACGGGAACGTCGGTATGGTGGTAAGAATGCCTATCGTTGATTGGCGTCGTCTCTGTAAGCAAGAGCAAGATTTGGTCAGTTATATTACTAATGAGCCAGTACGGCTAATTAATTGATTATCTGATTGATTTTGCGAGATTAAGAGCCAGCTTCTTTGGCGTGTGCTCTTGGCCTGAAGAAAACCAATCATAGAAGAATGGAGCTAAAACATGGCGTGGAATCAGCCCGGTAATAACGGACAGGACCGCGATCCGTGGGGGAGCAGCAATAATAATGGCGGCAACTCTGGCGGAAATAACAATAACAATAATAATAAAGGTGGCCGTGACCAAGGGCCGCCCGATCTGGATGATATCTTCCGGAAACTGAGCAAAAAGCTAAGTAGCCTCACAGGCAAGGGTGGCGGCAACGGCAATGGCAATAATGGCGCGACACAAGGCCCTGCTTTCAGTGGGCGTATTGTGGGTATCGCTGTGGTTGCGGTTGTGGTTATCTGGGCGGCAAGTGGTTTCTATACAATTAAAGAAGCTGAGCGCGGTGTTGTGACTCGCTTGGGTAAATTAAGCCACATTGTACAGCCAGGTTTGAACTGGAAACCGACCTTTATTGATGAAGTTACTCCGGTTAACGTCGAGTCTGTACGTGAATTGGCGGCTTCAGGTGTCATGTTGACCTCTGATGAAAACGTCGTTCGTATCGAAATGAACGTCCAGTACCGCGTAACTGACCCGGCCGCTTATCTATTTAGCGTGACAAACCCGGATGACAGTCTGCGTCAGGCCACTGACAGCGCAGTGCGTGGTGTTATTGGTAAATACACCATGGACAAAATCCTCACCGAAGGCCGTACCATCGTGCGTAGCGATACTCAGCGTGTACTGGAAGAAACTATTCGTCCATACAAAATGGGTATTACTTTGCTGGACGTTAACTTCCAGGCAGCGCGTCCGCCGGAAGAAGTTAAAGCGGCATTTGATGATGCGATTGCTGCCCGTGAAAACGAACAACAATATATTCGTGAAGCAGAAGCTTACACCAACGAAGTTCAGCCTCGTGCTAATGGTCAGGCGCAGCGTCTGTTAGAAGATGCTCGTGCATATGCCGCACGTAAAGTGCTGGAAGCGCAGGGTGAAGTTGCTGGTTTTGCTAAGTTGTTGCCTGAGTATAAGGCTGCACCGGAAATTACCCGTGAGCGTCTGTATATCGAAACCATGGAGAAAGTCCTCGGTCATACCCGCAAAGTGCTGGCGAATGACAAAGGTAATAGTCTGATGGTGCTGCCGTTGGATCAACTGCTGCGTGGACAAGGTGCTACAGAGAAAACGGATGGCAACAAAGACACCAGTCTGATTCGTTTGAATCCGCCTTCCTCTGCTAATAGCAGCCAAGAATCTGGTGCAAGTAACTCGAATACCAGTTCAACCAGTGGCTCTATCATGGATCAGCGCCGGGCGAATGCTCAGCGTGATACTTCCACTCGCGTAGGGAGAGAATAACCAATGCGTAAGTCTATTTTACTTATCGTCGTTGTGGTGTTAGTCGCACTCTACGCTTCGCTGTTTGTGGTACAAGAAGGTCAACGCGGTATTGTACTGCGCTTTGGCAAGGTATTACGTGATAGTGAGAACAAGCCGCTGGTGTACGCGCCGGGCCTGCACTTCAAAATACCATTTATCGAAACAGTGAAGACGTTGGATGCCCGTATTCAAACCATGGACAACCAGGCCGACCGTTTCGTGACCAACGAGAAAAAAGACCTGATTGTTGACTCATACCTGAAATGGCGTATCAGCGATTTCAGCCGTTACTATCTGGCCACCGGTGGTGGTGATGTATCTCAGGCTGAAGTGCTGTTGAAACGTAAATTCAGTGACCGTTTGCGTTCTGAAATCGGTCGCCTGAATGTGCGCGACATCGTAACAGATTCACGCGGTCGTCTGACTTCAGATGTTCGTGATGCGCTGAATACCGGTAGTGTGGGCGATGAAGCCGTTACTACTGAAGCGGATGATGCTATTGCCTCTGCGGCAGCCCGTGTTGAACAGGAAACCCGTGGCAAACAGCCAGCGGTTAACCCGAACAGCATGGCGGCTCTGGGGATTGAAGTGGTTGACGTGCGTATCAAGCAAATCAACTTACCGGCAGAAGTCTCTGACGCTATCTTCCAGCGTATGCGTGCTGAACGTGAAGCGGTAGCCCGTCGTCACCGTTCGCAAGGTCAGGAAGAAGCCGAGAAGTTGCGTGCAACAGCTGACTATGAAGTGACGCGTACTCTGGCAGAAGCAGAACGTCAGGCGCGTATTACGCGTGGTGGCGGTGATGCAGAAGCGGCTCGTCTGTTTGCTGACGCATTCAGTAAAGATCCAGACTTCTATGCTTTCATCCGTAGCTTGCGCGCGTATGAAAATAGCTTCAGCAGCGGCAACGATGTGATGGTTCTGAGCCCTGAAAGTGATTTCTTCCGCTACATGAAATCGCCAGATAACTCTAGCAAACGTCCATAACGACTGCCGTGACAGCCGGTTTTTGACAGCAACAGTAAGGCCCGTTCACGCGGGCCTTTTCTATTTTAGGCCGCCTTTTCCATTTGATTGAGACAGAAAATGAATTCAACCATCTTGTTAGCATTGGGTTTGGTTTTGGTGCTGGAAGGGCTTGGCCCGATGCTTTACCCCAAAACCTGGCGCAAAATGATTCAGGCAATGACTGAATTACCTGATGCCACTTTACGTCGTTTTGGCGGAGGATTAGTGGTTGCAGGCGTCGTTATCTACTACATGTTGCGTAGCCGCATGGGTGGCTAAATGTAAGCACAAAAATTGTGCAGTTATGTGTTAAAAATTACTGAAAGCAGCCGAATGAGATGTTAGAATCCTTTTTTAAGCAACCTGGTGATTTTTGAGATGGGTAAGAACGTCGTCGTACTGGGCACCCAATGGGGTGACGAAGGTAAGGGCAAGGTCGTTGACCTGCTGACTGAACGGGCTAAATATGTTGTGCGCTATCAAGGTGGTCACAACGCTGGCCATACTTTGGTTATTAACGGTGAGAAAACCGTTCTTCATTTAATTCCCTCAGGTATTCTGCGTGAAAACGTAATCAGCATCATCGGCAACGGTGTTGTACTGGCACCTGACGCTTTAATGAAAGAGATGACAGAACTTGAAGCGCGCGGTGTGCCTGTACGTGAGCGACTGTTACTCTCCGAAGCATGCCCATTAATCCTGCCTTATCATGTAGCTCTGGATAATGCGCGTGAAAAAGCACGTGGTGCAAAAGCTATTGGTACTACCGGTCGTGGTATCGGCCCTGCCTATGAAGATAAAGTTGCTCGCCGCGGTCTGCGTGTAGGCGATTTATTCAACAAAGAAACTTTCGCGATCAAACTGAAAGAAATTGTGGATTACCACAACTTCCAGTTGGTGCATTACTACAAAGAAGAAGCGGTTGACTACCAGAAAGTGCTGGATGAAGTATTGGCTATCGCCGATATTCTGACCGCAATGGTCGTTGATGTTTCTGAATTGTTGGACGGTGCCCGCAAACGTGGCGATTTCATGATGTTTGAAGGCGCACAAGGCACCTTGCTGGACATCGACCACGGTACTTATCCGTATGTGACTTCATCTAACACCACCGCAGGTGGCGTAGCGACAGGTTCTGGCCTGGGTCCACGTTATGTTGATTATGTACTGGGTATCGTTAAAGCTTATTCCACTCGTGTAGGTGCAGGTCCATTCCCGACTGAACTGAATGACGAGACCGGCGAATTCCTGCGCAAGCAAGGCAACGAATATGGTGCGACCACTGGCCGTAGCCGTCGTACCGGCTGGTTGGATATCGTTGCGGTGCGTCGTGCTGTGCAGATCAACTCCTTGTCTGGCTTCTGCATGACTAAATTGGACGTGCTGGATGGCCTGAAAGAAGTTAAGCTTTGTGTTGGCTACCGCATGCCAGATGGTCGCGAAGTGACGACCACTCCGCTGGCTGCTGAAGGTTGGGAAGGTATCGAGCCAATCTACGAAACCATGCCAGGCTGGTCAGACGTTACTTTTGGCGTGAAAGAACACAGTAAGTTGCCACAGGCAGCCCTGAACTACATCAAACGTGTAGAAGAGCTGACAGGTGTTCCGGTTGATATTATTTCTACCGGCCCAGATCGTGAAGAAACCATGATCCTGCGCGACCCATTTGATGCATGATTAGTTAGCTGATAGCTAAATAATCAGAATTCAGATTCCAATAAACCGGGCTTACGTCCGGTTTATTGTTTATACCTTTCTTACTTGATGTTGCCGTGTTGTTAGTTGCAAAGCTAAGATTTTTGGGTATGACTGTGTGCAGAAGTGACCTCGGATAAGCCGTTTTACATCAAAAGACTCGCCCTCCATCTAAAAGATTAGCCGCAAGCTTTATGGCTGGTTTATCATTCAAACTATAAGTTTCTAAATAGCACTTAGAATCGCACTTATAATCTATCCAAAACGTGTCATCTTAGATGGGTTTAAGCCGAGTAAACTGATACTCAGGGGTATACGTGCAGTTAACAAGTTTTACCGATTATGGTTTGCGGGCGCTGACTTATATGGCCTCGCTACCTGAAGGCCAAATGACCAGCATTTCTCAGGTAACTGAGGTCTATGGCGTGTCTCGCAATCATATGGTTAAAATAATCAATCAGTTGAGCCGTGTCGGGTTGGTCACTGCCGTGCGGGGGAAAAACGGCGGCATACGGTTAGGTAAACCGGCTGACCAGATTCGAATTGGTGATGTTGTTCGCCAGTTAGAACCTCTTTCTCTGGTGAATTGCAGTAGTGATTTTTGTCATATAACCCCCGCTTGCCGCCTGAAACAAGTGCTTAATCAGGCAGTACAAAGTTTCCTTAACGAGTTGGATAACTATACTTTAGCCGATATGGTTCAAGATAATGCCCCGCTCTATAAGCTATTACTTGTTGAGTAGCTTTTTGTTTAATAAAAAGATACATATACCCAAAGAACGTGGAGTTGCAGCTAAAGCCCCTGCGGCTTCAAGTAAGACGGGGATAGCAACCTGCTGCTGACAACGGAGGAACCGCAATGTCACAAGATCCATTCTTGGAACGAGAAGCAGAGAAATATGAGTCACCGATCCCTAGCCGGGAATTCATTTTGGCTCATCTCGCCAAGCGCGAAACACCCGCCAGCCGTGAAGAGCTGGCCAATGAACTTAATTTATCTGGTGAAGAACAGCTAGAGGCGCTGCGTCGCCGCCTGCGCGCAATGGAGCGTGATGGGCAATTGGTCTTCACCCGCCGTCAGTGCTATGCCTTACCTGAGCGTCTGGACTTATTGCGCGGGACAGTTATTGGCCACCGTGATGGTTTCGGCTTTTTGCGTGTTGAAGGCAGTAAAGACGATCTGTATCTCTCCGCAGAACAGATGAAAACCGCGATTCATGGTGATGTGGTCTTGGCCCAGCCGGTTGGCGCTGACCGCAAAGGCCGCCGTGAAGCACGTATCGTGCGCGTATTAGTCCCGAAAACCAGCCAGATTGTCGGCCGTTACTTTACTGATGCCGGTACCGGTTTTGTGGTGCCGGATGATGGCCGCTTGAGTTTTGATATCCTGATTCCACCTGATGCTATCTGCGGTGCGCGGATGGGCTATATGGTCGTGGTCGAGTTAACTCAGCGCCCGACTCGCCGTTCTAAAGCGGTGGGTAAGATTGTTGAAGTGCTCGGCGAGAATATGGGTACCAGCATGGCGGTAGATATCGCGCTGCGCACCCATGAAATCCCGCATACCTGGCCGCCACAAGTTGAAAAGCAAGTTGCGGATCTGAAAGAGCAAGTGCCGGAAGAAGCGAAAAAAGGGCGGGTGGATTTACGCAACCTACCTTTGGTCACTATTGATGGTGAAGATGCCCGTGACTTCGATGATGCGGTGTATTGTGAGAAAAAACGCGGTGGTGGCTGGCGCTTGTGGGTGGCGATTGCTGATGTCAGCTATTATGTACGCCCGCGCACTGCGCTGGATGATGAAGCTCGCAGCCGTGGTAACTCGGTTTACTTCCCGTCACAAGTTGTTCCGATGCTACCGGAAGTGCTGTCCAACGGCCTTTGCTCCCTGAATCCACAGGTAGACCGCCTGTGCATGGTGTGTGAGATGACCATCTCCGCCCAGGGTAAGTTATCGTCGTATAAGTTCTACGAAGCAGTGATGAGCTCCCACGCGCGTCTGACCTACACCAAAGTGTGGCGGATTATTGATGGTGAAGAGTCGCTGCGTGAACAATATAAGCCGCTGGTGCCGCATTTGTTAGAGCTGCACACCATGTACAAAGCGCTGGATCAGGCCCGTGCTGAACGCGGCGGTATTGCCTTTGAAACCGAAGAAGCCA
The DNA here is from genome assembly GCF_946902935.1 of Yersinia sp. Marseille-Q5920. Lineage (NCBI taxonomy): Bacteria > Pseudomonadati > Pseudomonadota > Gammaproteobacteria > Enterobacterales > Yersiniaceae > Yersinia > Yersinia sp. Marseille-Q5920. The sequence goes on from NZ_CAMPQA010000007.1 coordinate 83,579, forward strand.
AGTTTATCTTCAATGCCGAACGGCGCATTGAGCGGATTGAATCGACGGTGCGTAATGACGCGCATAAGTTGATTGAAGAGTGCATGATTCTGGCGAACATTGCTGCGGCGCGTTTTGTGGAAAAACACAACGAGCCGGCGCTGTTCCGGGTGCATGACCGTCCAAGTGATGACCATATCTCCGCACTGCGTAGCGTGCTGGGTGAGCTGGGCCTGACTCTTGGTGGCGGTTTAAAACCAGAGCCAAAAGATTATGCGGTGCTGATGGATGAAGTGGCGGATCGTCCGGATCATGAAATGCTGCAAACCATGTTGCTGCGCTCGATGAAACAGGCGATTTACGATCCGGAAAACCGGGGTCACTTTGGCTTGGCATTAGCGTCTTATGGGCATTTTACCTCGCCAATTCGCCGTTATCCTGATTTAGCCATGCATCGGGCTATCAAATACCAGCTCGCTAAAGAGCACGGCAATGTGAAAGAGCGCTGGACACCCACCGGTGGCTGGCACAGTGAATATGACGAGATGCTGCAATTGGGCGAACATTGCTCAATGACTGAACGCCGCGCTGATGAAGCTACCCGTAATGTGGCGGATTGGCTGAAGTGTGATTTTATGCAGGATCAGGTCGGTAAAGTCTTCACCGGGATCATTGCCAGTGTCACCGGCTTTGGTTTCTTCGTGCGCCTCGATGACTTGTTTATTGATGGTCTGGTGCATGTTTCCAGCTTGGATAATGATTACTATCGCTACGACAACATCGGCCAGCGCTTGATCGGCGAGTCTTCCGGTATGACCTATCGGCTGGGCGACACCGTAGAAATTCGCGTTGAAGCGGTACATATGGATGAGCGCAAAATTGACTTTGCACTGGTCTCCAGTACCCGTAAACCGCGCGGCGAAGGCAAAACGGCGCGTGATAAAGCCAAAAAAGCTGATGGTCAGCGCACTCTGCGCGATACCTCCACGGGGCGTGGTGGACGCGGCGCTTCATCTGGAGCACCGCGCCGTGATAGTGCACCGGCAGGAAGTGGGCAGAAACGCCCTCGTCGTGCTAAAAAACCGGCAAACTTTGAGCCGGATAGTGCTTTCCGTCCGGTAGATGCTGCCGCTAAGTTAGATGAAAAAGCATTGGCCGAGAAAAAAGCCAAAGCGAAAGCGAAAAGAGCATCAGCTAAGACTAAGAAAATTGCCGCTGCCACTAAGGCCAAGCGCGCGAAGAAAAAAACCAGCAGCGACCAATAATGGCCTGCTGATTGTCGGGCGGCCCTGGTCGCCCGAATTCATTGATATTTAATCATTTATAAAAGAGCATCATGAGCGAAATTATTTACGGCATTCATTCCGTCAAAGCCTTGTTAGACAATGATCCACAACGCTTTTTGGAAGTTTTTATTCTGAAAGGTCGTGACGATCGTCGCCTACAGCCCTTGATTGCTGAACTGGAAGCTGCCGGTTTAGTGATTCAGGTTGCCAGCCGTCAATGGCTGGATTCACAGGTTGAAGGCGGTGTCCATCAGGGGATTGTGGCGCGAGTCCGTGAAGGGCGTCAGTATCAGGAAAATGACTTGCCAGCATTACTGGAAAGTGTCGAAACGCCTTTCCTGTTGGTGCTGGATGGGGTCACTGATCCCCATAATCTGGGCGCGTGCTTGCGCAGTGCGGATGCGGCGGGTGTCCACGCGGTTATCGTGCCGCGGGATCGCTCAGCGCAGCTTAATGCTATTGCTAAGAAAGTCGCCAGTGGTGCTGCCGAAAACGTGCCATTAATTAAAGTGACAAATTTGGCGCGTACGCTGCGAGTGTTACAAGAGCACAATGTCTGGATTGTCGGGACGGCTGGCGAAGCTGACCACACGTTATATCAGAGCAAAATGACCGGCCCGATGGCGCTGGTGATGGGGGCCGAAGGTGAAGGTATGCGCCGCTTGACCCGCGAACACTGCGACGAGCTGATCAGCATCCCGATGGCGGGGAGTGTTTCCTCCCTCAATGTGTCGGTCGCTACCGGTGTGTGTTTGTTTGAAGCAGTGCGTCAGCGAACACTGAAAATCTAATATTCATTTCATCCCTGCATGTCAAAAAGGCCAACATTTTCGGATGTTGGCCTTTTGTTTGTCAGATAGGGGGATTTTTCACCACTATCAGTGATATCGAGTAGATCAATATCTGTTTGTGATAAGTCCGCCAGCAAAAAGCCACGTCTGCACCATACTTAACCCTGATTTATGAATGACGGTTTCATAATGAATATCGGAATGGAGGAAAGTATGGAGTGGCAGACTCACTTAGTTTTCAACCAACCAGAGCCATTATCGAACAGTAATTTATTTCTGTCTGATATGGCCCTGCGGGAAGCTGTGTTGCGGGAACATGCTAGCTGGGATGGGGAAAATCTTTCTCGGATTGGACTGCAACTGGGTTCGCAGGGGTCACTTGAGCTAGGGCGGCTGGCAAATGCTAATCCGCCAGAATTATTGCGCTACGATGCCGCTGGGCAGCGCTTGGATCAGGTGCGATTTCATCCGGCTTGGTATGTGTTAATGCAAGAGTTGGTCAGCCACCGGGTGCATAATTTGCCGTGGCAAGAAGATGCCCGGAGAGGCTCTTTTGTTGCCCGTGCGGCGCGCTTTATCCTGCATGCCCAGGTGGAGGCAGGGACGTTATGCCCGATAACCATGACATTTGGCGCGATCCCGCTGCTGCAACAAACACTTCCGCCACTATTCCAAAATTGGCTACCGCCACTGCTTTCAGACCGCTATGACTCTCATCAAACCGTCGGTAGCCAGAAGCGGGGTTTATTGATTGGCATGGGCATGACGGAAAAACAGGGCGGCTCTGATGTATTAAGTAACTCTACCAGAGCCGAGCCGCTGGAAGTGCGCGGCCATGGAGAAGCTTATCGACTGGTCGGGCACAAATGGTTTTTCTCGGTGCCACAAAGTGATGCGCATCTGGTGCTGGCGCAAGCTGAGGGCGGTTTATCTTGCTTCTTCCTGCCGAAAATATTGCCGGACGGCACCGATAACGCCATCCGCTTAGAGCGCTTGAAAGAGAAACTCGGCAACCGCTCGAATGCCAGCAGCGAGGTCGAATTTGATCACGCCACCGCCTGGTTATTGGGGGAGGAGGGCGACGGCATTCGCCAAATTCTAAAAATGGGCGGATATACCCGTTTTGATTGCGCGCTCGGTAGCCATGGCCTGATGAGGCGCGCTTTTTCCGTCGCGTTATATCATGCCTGGCAGCGGCAGGCTTTTGGTAAAGCACTGGTTGAGCAACCTTTGATGCGGCAAGTCTTAAGCCGCATGGCATTGCGTTTAGAGGGCCACACCGCGCTATTAATGCGCTTAGCCAGCGCATGGGAAAAAACCGGCGAAATTCATGAGCAGATATTCAGTCGATTACTGACACCGGCGGCAAAATACCGCGTCTGTGGGCTGGGCAGTGGGTTTGTTGCGGAGGCGATGGAGGTGCTCGGCGGGATTGGCTATTGCGAACAAAGTGAGTTGCCGCGGATTTATCGGGAAATGCCGGTCAATAGTATTTGGGAAGGCTCCGGCAATATTATGTGTCTTGATGTGCTGCGCACATTCCGCAAACTCCCCTCTGCGATAGACATGCTTCAGCAAGAGTTTTATCCCGTACGAGGGCAAAACCGGCTATTTGACCGCGCATGGCGGCAATTGCAGCAGCGGCTGAAAAATCCTAAGGAAGAACAAGGGCGGGCAATAACCCAGCAACTGTTTGATTTATGCTGTGCATCGCAATTACTGCGGTTTACCTCACCGCCGTTAGCCGATGCCTGGTGCCATATGACGCTCGATCATCGGGATCAATATATGTTGCCGGAAGCTGTTTGCGCGCGGTTGTTGAGCCGCGCCACCGGGATTGCGGGCTGACAATTCAATAATTTACTTATACAACAGTGCGTTGGCATACCAAATGCCCGGATAAATACTGTCAGACATCATGATAATCAAATAGTAGGGCGCGCCACTGGCATTTGCCCTGCGTTTAATTTCAGCTTCGATATCCATTGGGCTGCCAAATACTTGAGCTGAGACGGTGCCCACTTTTTGTAAATTAAGGCTCTGTGCGCGGGTAATTTCCTGAGCATAGGGCTGAGCCACAGGCGGCGGGGCCGGGGTGACGTGAAAAGCACTGCAAGCTGAAAGTCCCAGAGTGATCAGTAGGAACACCATTGCGCGTTTTATCTTCATTTTTACCTCTTTGTCAGCAGGGCCGTCACCGCCCTGCCCATTATTTCTCAAGTGTAACGCTCAAGCGCCAAGATGAGGGAATATCTTGGAAGAAATTAGTTTAAGACTTTATACCCGCCATACTTCAAACTGCATTAAGTTTTTAAGTCTATAAATCAGTTTTTCGTATTGATGCTGTGCTTGATAAATAAAGGATTCTCGCCATGATTGAGATGTCGCTGGAAAACATTAATGGGATTGAGGTCATCCATGCGGCCCCTGCGGGTAAGCGCCAGCAGCCGCTACCGACCATTTTCTTTTATCACGGTTACACCTCGTCAAAAGAGGTTTATTCCTATTTTGCTTATGCTTTCGCACAAGCAGGTTTTCGCACTATCGTGCCGGATGCGGACATGCATGGCGCGCGTTTTGAGGGTAATGAAACTCGGCGACTTTCTCATTTTTGGGAGATCCTGAAATCTAATATTGATGAGTTGCCCGCGATTAAACAACATTATCAACAGGCGGGATTGATTGAGGGAGAGCGGATTGGTGTTGCGGGGGCATCAATGGGCGGGATGACGACGTTGGGCGCGTTTGCCCGCTATCCGTGGGTCAGTGTCGCCGCCGATTTTATGGGGTCGGGTTATTTTACCTCGCTGGCGCACACGCTGTTTCCTCCCTTGGAGGACGGACGCGAGGTCAGCGCGGCAGAGTTTGAGCGCCGTCTGGCACCTTTGACAGATTATGACCTTACCCATCAGTTAGAAAAAATTGCTGATCGGCCATTATTGGTTTGGCATGGTGAAGCGGATGAGGTGGTACCGGCGGCAGAGAGTGCGCGGTTGGTTCAAGCTCTGCAAATCAGTGGGCGCGATAAGCACCTAACCTATCTCACCGAAGCAGGGATTGGGCATAAAATCACCCCAACCGCCTTGGCTGCGGGGACGCTTTTCTTTAGTAAATATCTATAAAAAACCCCCGACAAGCGGGGGGAATGGGTCTGCGGGCAATCTTTTTCTTTCTCTGTATTTCTGGGTGTTTCTCTGGTGTTGTATTTATCTATTGAATCTTAGCGATAGAGAACGGCATTAACGTGTATGGAACTGTTATCGCCAGGTTCATGCATAGCAATTATCTGATAAGAACTGGCTCCGCGTTCATCGGCTAATTGACTGATTTGCGCCGTGGCGTCATCAGGAGAAACAACATTGTGGCCCAGTGACAATGCGCCGATACTGACGCGCTGTTGCTGCATAGCTTGTTGGGCGGTTATTTCTGTGGCAGCGAAAGTGCTGGTCGATAAGACCAAGCCGAGTAGGGTTGCGATGGTGAGTGTATGTTTCATCGGTGACTCCAATATCTTATTTATATACTTTGAATAACTTTCAGTTAGCTGCGCCGCTTGTTTTGCGGTGGATGTAATTAATTTTAGTCTCTTTTGTTAATTTAAAAATACGTGATAATTGATTCACTTTGTCAAAAAAAATGAATAATATTCATGCGGAGCTAATGATTTCATTGAAAGATTTAGCGGACTAATGGATTAACATCCATAGGTTCTGTCATGAACAAAAAGTGCGGTTTTAGCAGAGTAATGGTTAGAACAAGAATAAATCCCCGGCAATCCTTGAGTTTCAATCCGCCCGCAAGTATAGTTACGCGTCATTTTTCAGCCGCACACAAACACGTTCCTTGCCTCCATGGGCCGCGGTTGACCCTATCAGGAGGCTGAATAATCCGTAAGGAGCAATAATCGATGCGTCATTACGAAATCGTTTTTATGGTCCATCCTGACCAAAGCGAACAGGTTCCGGGCATGATCGAGCGCTATAGTGCAACAATCACTAATGCTGCTGGTACGATCCACCGTCTGGAAGACTGGGGCCGCCGTCAGCTGGCTTACCCGATCAATAAACTGCACAAAGCTCACTACGTTCTGCTGAACGTTGAAGCCCCGCAGGAAGCGATCGATGAGCTGGAAACAAACTTCCGCTTCAACGACGCCGTTATCCGTAGCATGGTTATGCGCGTTAAACACGCGGTAACTGAAGCATCACCAATGGTTAAAGCGAAAGACGAACGCCGTGAGCGTCACGACTTCGCGTCAGAAGCCAATGATGATTCTGAAGCTGGGGATTCTGAAGAGTAATTGCCGTGGTGACCACTAATCGTCTGGTACTCTCTGGCACTGTGTGCAAGACACCGGTTCGAAAAGTCAGTCCTTCTGGCATTCCGCATTGTCAATTTGTGCTTGAGCACCGATCAACACAGCAGGAAGCCGGATTCAGCCGACAAACATGGTGCAGAATGCCTGTTATTGTCAGCGGACAAAAGTCACAAGCATTAACTCACAGCATAACGGTCGGCAGTCAGTTAACCGTTGAAGGCTTCATTAGCTGCCATCAAGGTCGCAATGGGCTGAACAAATTGGTTCTGCATGCCGAGCAGATTGAATTTATAGATTCTGGAGACTAGCCAAATGGCACGTTATTTCCGTCGTCGCAAGTTCTGCCGTTTTACCGCGGAAGGCGTTGTAGAGATTGATTATAAAGATATCGCTACGCTGAAAAATTATGTCACTGAAAGTGGCAAAATTGTCCCGAGCCGTATTACCGGTACTCGCGCAAAATACCAGCGTCAGCTCGCCCGTTGTATCAAGCGCGCACGCTACCTGTCTTTGTTGCCGTACACTGATCGTCATCAGTAATCGGCCACTGTCCATTAACGACTTTGAGAGGATAAGGTAATGCAAGTTATTCTGCTTGATAAAGTAGCAAACCTGGGCAGCCTGGGTGACCAAGTGAATGTTAAAGCGGGCTACGCTCGTAACTTCCTGGTTCCACAAGGTAAAGCTGTTCCGGCAACTAAGAAAAACGTAGAGTTCTTTGAAGCACGCCGTGCAGAATTGGAAGCCAAATTGGCTGGCGTTCTGGCTGCTGCTGAAGCTCGCGCTGCTAAAATTAACGAACTGGTTAGCGTTACTATCGCTTCTAAATCTGGCGATGAAGGCAAACTGTTCGGCTCTATCGGTACTCGCGACATCGCAGACGCTGTAACTGCAGCTGGCGTTGAAGTGGCCAAGAGCGAAGTTCGTTTGCCGAATGGCGTTCTGCGTACCACTGGTGAGCATGAAGTTCACTTCCAGGTACACAGCGACGTATTCGCTAAACTGAACGTGATTGTGGTTGCAGAAGCGTAAGTTACGCTGCTGTTAACCTGCTAAAACGCCAGCCTTGTGCTGGCGTTTTGCTTTCTGGCGGTGCTTTGTTTTCTGACAGTGTCTGGCTTTCTGGTAAAGAGTAAATGGCCGTTAGGATGCTGATTCCGATGGCAAAATATCAAACTGACACTCCTCAGCCGCCACTTTTGAACAGTGGTAAATTTCAAGAAAAGCCGTCTGCTGATATTGCCAATGAGGCTTGCCACTGATGGAGACCGGCCAGGTTTTATTCCCGTAATACATATCTAACTGCCAACCCTCGGCCTGCAAGTTATAAATACACTTTTGAAATATCCCCTGATGGACGCTGTTTCCCTCCTCATTTTCACTATTGAGAATTAAAAGTGCCTCACTGAAATCTTTAATCGCGGTTTTGTTTTGCGGTATAGACCCTTGCAAGGAGCCTGTCCATTGCTCGTCACCGTCGGCTTCGGCGGAATAAAATAACCCTATTTGTTGGATAGTATTAATCGCCGGACAGTGCTGAGCCACTGCGCTAAATGGGGCGTAAAGTAGCCATAAAACAGGCAATTTATATTTCATAATCACTCCCTTGTAAGTATGGGTATTCGCTGGTGTTATGAATGGTGTGGACCATCCATAAACAACCTACTGCGGGAGCGGCGGGATAACATTATCAAAGAAAATAAGGCGGTAAACAGAAGTGGTTCTGGGCGGCTGGGGTTAACGTTCGCGACGATAACTGCCATCATTTTGCCGGGTAAATAGCGCTTCCGTACTATTGGTAGATTCAATGGCTTTGGTAGATTCAATGGCTTTGGTAGATTCAATGGCTTTGGTAGATTCAATGGCTTTGGTAGATTCAATGGCCAGCGCCGCCACCACGCCTTCTGCATCCAGCATGATTTTAACTTCTTGTCCGGCTTTGAGGTTACTGAGCGGTTTATCATTCCCTTCAACTTGCGCCATCGCAAAAACTTCATTCACCGGCAAGTTATTATCGCGGAACAACTGCGCCAGTGTTTTTCCTGATTGAATTTGATAACTCTGCCAGTTCCCTTGTAACGGCGGTATCTGTGGAGACGCCACCGTTGGAGGTGGCGGAGCATCAAGATTACCTTGTAATTGGGCCTGTAGTGGCACGTCAGTGGACGGCGCACTCACCGGGAAGGTGTTATTGGTATTATCACGGGAAGCCGGCCACAGCAGTGCCAGCAGTAATACCGTGGTCGCAATAATGACCCAGCGGCGGTGAAAGAGAGGCAACGGCTCCATCCACTCAAAACTGTCCGGTAAATGCCAGATTTTCAGTAACAGCCCTTTAATCCCTTTTTCCTGTGCAACTGCTGCGGCAGTTTGCGGGGACACATTATTTTCAGTCGAGGCGATATCCTCAGCAGGAGAAATGTGTTCAGACACACTGACTTCTGACATCAGATTTTGATCATCAGCATTTTTAGTCTCCGGCAATACCTTCTGCCGGATACTCAGCCAGGCGTGTAGCAATGGCTGATAAACTCGAGTGTTTTTCCTTCTCCTGGGCGCGATTCTGCCCATGGTGACCTCTCTTCAACAACATAAATAACAAAAGGGCAATTTACCCATAGGCTTCTAAGTATAACCTTTCTTGCTTGAAGCATGACGGGTATAAACGGGGATATTCCCCATTAGCTTGCTACCATTGTTTCTTTTTCTACGATAAAAGTCATCATTCACGAAGCAAGATTTTACCGCGCTCCCCTGCTGCTGTTATGCTGGCGGCTTCGACATGATTAGTGACTAAAGGAAAATCCATGACAATCCCTTCTTTTGATAGCGTTGAAGCGCAAGCGAGCTACGGAATTGGTTTACAAATCGGGCAGCAATTGCAAGAGTCCGGGCTGGAAGGTTTATTGCCAGAAGCATTGTTGGCAGGTTTGCGTGACGCGATGGAAGGGAATACACCGACTGTCCCTGTTGATGTAATACATCGCGCATTGCAAGAAGTGCATGAAAAAGCTGATAAAGTTCGCGTTGAACGCCAACAGGCTTTGGTAGAAGAAGGGAAAACATTCCTGGAAGAAAATGCCAAGCGTGATGATGTCACCACCACCGAGTCCGGCTTACAATTCTCTGTATTACAGGCGGGTGATGGCCCAATTCCATCTCGCCAAGACCGTGTACGTGTGCACTATACTGGTCGCCTGGTTGATGGCACGGTATTTGATAGCTCAGTTGAGCGCGGCCAACCAGCCGAGTTCCCAGTCAGCGGCGTTATTCCCGGCTGGATTGAAGCTCTGTCCATGATGCCAGTTGGGTCTAAGTGGAAGCTGTATATCCCACATAACCTGGCCTATGGCGAGCGTGGTGCTGGTGCGACTATCCCACCATTCAGCGCATTGATGTTTGAAGTGGAACTGCTGGAAATTCTGTAAGTTAGACAGAGAATGGCATGAGAAAGGGCGACATGATGTCGCCCTTTTTGCGTTTATTGAACGGGTCTGTAATCTACAGTGAGGTTATTCGCCATCCAGTGCGCGGGGAAACAGCAAATTATTTTCCAGATGAATATGTTCCATCAGGTCAGTTATGAATTCATTGATACCGGTATAAAGCGCCCGCCAGGTGTTACAGGCACCCTCTGGTGGCGTCATATTTTGTGTCAGTTGTTTAACCACTTCTAACTGTTGTCCTACCGCATCATGCTCAGCTTCCATGACAAATATTGGCCCACCGGCTTGTGACCCCATACCGCGTTTGATCATCGGGAACAGAATTTGCTCCTCTTTGTACATATGCTGGGTAAGTTCTTCTAAAATAGCGCTAAGTTCGGCCGCCACCCCCCGAGGACATGCTGGTTTTTCGCCATGAACGCGCTCAACCTTTTCAGCCATTAGAATCAATTCTGGCAGTTGCTCGCGATGGCGGTTGTGATAGCGGCTGATAATAAAATCAATGATGTTTGCCAGCGGTTGTTGCTGCCAATCTTCAGATGATTGTAGCTCGGTTTGCAAGGCGCTCAACTGCGCCTCTAGCGCGTCAATATCCAGATTTAGCTTAGTGGCTGCTCGTAACAGTGTTTGCTTGCCACCACAGCAGAAATCCAACTGATGCTGACGAAATAATTTTGTTGCCCGTGGAATGGCGATAGCCAAAGCACCCAGAGACTGATTGCGGTAATCCATGATGACACCTCATTGAGTAATTAAATATCTATAACATGCATAATAAATACATGTTATGGTTCGCGATATAGCTCTAAAGAGGTAAGCGAGCTAGCAACAGCGCTCCGTAAAGCGCTGTTGCTAGCAGTTATTTCTTCTGTAAATCAATTTGATACACTTCAAAACCAATCTCGTCCGTCCCCATTGCTTTCATTGGGTATTGTGCTTTTTGCTGAATAAATTCAGCGGCTTTGGCACTTGGCGAGGTTTCAAAGCGGATATCCAGCGGATGCTGACTCTCAAGAGTCGCCAGACGCCAGTTGTTATCTGCTTGCGGGGTCACTTGCCCCTGTTTTTTGGTTTCCGCACTGATATAAGCTGATAGAACCGCGCGGTTTTCATCCGGTGAGGCGAACGCGATATGACTATCACCGGTACCGGAAAACTTACCGCTATAGGCGCGATAATTGTTGGTCGCAATCAGGAAAGTCGCTTTTGGATCAATGGGTTTGCCGTTGAAAGTCAGATTTTTGATGCGCTCGGCTTTGTCATTAATCAGCGCACACTCGCCGTCATAGCGGGCAGGTTGGCTGACATCAATTTCATAGTTAACTCCGTCGATAACATCGAAATTATAAGTGCGGAAACCGTCCCAATTAATCAGCGATTGCGGCTTGCTGCTGTTGACATCAATTTGATTAAATTGCGCGGCAGAGCACTCCAGCCACTGCTTGACGTCCGCGCCACTGGCTTTGACCACCACTAAGGTGTTCGGGTAAAGGTACAAATCGGCGGCATTGCGGAAAGTCAGTTCGCCTTTTTCCACTTCGACAAAACTGGCTGGGTCATTCTTACGGCCACCGGCTTTAAAGGGGGCGGCGGCAGAAAGCACCGGTAAATCAGCTAAATCAGGATCGCCCTGAATAAAGTGTTCGGTATAGGCGCGTTGGGCATTATTGACAATTTGTACTGTCGGATCGTCTTGGATCAGTGACAAATAGCTGTACATATTATCCGAGGCTGTGCCAATCGGCTGGCTGACAAAATCGCGGGTGCCTTGGTGATCGGCAGCTAACACCTTGACCAGGTTTGTATTTTCGGCGGCTAATGATTTTTGTGTGGCTTTATCAAAGATAGGGCGAGCTTCGGCTTTGGCTTGAGTCACTTGCCATTGGCCTTGGTCATTATTCAACACAAAATCAACCACGCCAAGATGGTCACCCCACTGACCGGGCATCACTGCCGGAATACCGTTGAGTGTCCCTTGCGCGATATCCGCCCCTTTGATAGCGGCAAAATCTTTGCTTGGGAAGACAGCATGGGCATGACCAAACATAATGGCATCAATTCCCGGCACCTGGCTGAGGTAATAAACCGAGTTTTCCGCCATGGTTTTATAGGGGTCACTGGAGAGGCCGGAGTGGGGGATGGCGACCACTAAATCGGCACCTTGCTGGCGCATTTCCGGCACCCACTTTTTGGCGGTTTCGGTGATGTCATCGACGGTGACTTTGCCGGTGAGATTGGCTTTATCCCATATCATCACTTGCGGGGGCACGAAGCCAATATAGCCGATACGCAGATTATGGCTTTTCCCGTCGCGATCTTTGACCGGGGTGTCGACAATTAAATAGGGCTGAAACAGCGGTTTACCGGTTTTGACATCAATGACGTTGGCATTCACATAGGGGAATTTGGCCCCCGCCAGTGATTTTTTTAGGTAATCCAGACCATAATTAAATTCATGGTTGCCGATGTTACCCACGGTATAGTCCAGTGTATTCATCGCCTTATAAACAGGGTGAATCTCACCGGCCTTTAGCCCTTTGGCGGCCATATAATCGCCCAGAGGGCTGCCCTGAATGAGATCGCCATTATCCACCAGCACACTGTTAGTGGCTTGTTGGCGAGCGGCTTCAATAAGGCTCGCGGTGCGAACCAGACCAAATTTCTCGGTAGGTTTATCTTTGTAGTAATCAAAATCCATCATATTGCTGTGCAGGTCGGTGGTTTCCAGTACTCGCAAATCAACAGTAGCGGCTTGCGCGGTTGAGGTTGCGACAGCAATCAGGCTGGCAAGGAGGGATAACGTCAGTGGACGTTTAAACATGGCTTTCTCCATTGTGTCTTTTCCATTAACAAAACAATTCGACCTGTATCGCAAAAGAATATGTAAATTTAATAGGTCGTCATAGCAAAGTGTGAAGTTTGGCAGAAAATGGTTTCGGATAACGCCGAGATGCTCACAGTTGCAGCAGGTTAATTCCCCTGATCTCATTGGGCCTTATCCTGCAAAGGTGGCTATTTGGCTGGAAAATTATTAGTCTGCCAAAGGGGTGCTCGGCTTTGTCATGATTAATTTTTATTTTAGTTTTACGTTCTAAAATGAATATAGAGTGAGACCTTACAGGAACCCTTATTGATTTAAGCATCACTATCAATATTCGACATGACTCATAATACCAAGGGGTGGATGATGTTAGAGCAAATTTGCCAACTGGCCCGCGAGGCAGGCGTGGCGATTATGGCGGTCTATCAGGGCGAGAAGCCCCTGGATGTGGCCCACAAAAAGGATGATTCTCCCGTCACGGCGGCGGATCTAGCGGCTCACCAGATTATCAAAGCCGGGTTAGCGGCATTGACCCCCGATATCCCGCTGTTATCGGAAGAAGATCCCCCGACTTGGGCGGTGCGGCAGCACTGGCAGCGCTATTGGTTAGTTGACCCACTGGATGGTACCAAGGAATTCCTAAACCGTAATGGCGAGTTTACCGTCAATATCGCCTTGATTGACCAAGGGGTGCCGGTGCTGGGAGTAGTCTACGCCCCGGTGACCGAGGTGATGTACAGCGCGGAAAACGGTCAGGCGTGGAAAGAAGAGTGTGGTCGGCGCATGCAGATTGAGGTGCGCGATGCCGTCCCGCCGCTGGTGGTGGTCAGCCGCTCCCACAGTGATGCCGAACTGGAAGATTATTTGGCACAATTGGGCGAGCATCAGACGGTATCTGTCGGCTCATCACTCAAGTTTTGTTTGGTAGCCGAAGGAAAAGCACAATTATACCCCCGCTTCGGGCCAACGAATATATGGGATACTGCGGCCGGACATGTTGTTGCTATGGCCGCTGGGGCACAGGTTCACGATTGGCAGGGTAAACCACTGTCTTATACCCCCCGTGAATCTTTCCTGAACCCCGGCTTTCGGGTGTCTTTATTCTAGTTCTCTTGTTTTACGAGCTGGTGCAGTTGGTCGATGACCTGCTGCACTTCGGTGGGGGGCAGCGCGCCGTCTTTGAAAAATTTAACATTTCCTTGCTGATCCAGTACCACAATAGCCGAGCCTTTCTCTGCTAAACCCCAAGCCTTTTTGACATTCCCGGTGCTGTCGACTACAAACTGCGACCAGGGGAATTCCCGCTTATTGGTTTCGATGCTATTACGCACAAACACCGCGGTACCGAAGATAGCGTCATCGGTATTGACGATTGTCGTCGTTTGGTAATGTTCGTGTGGCAGATTAGCGTGCTTGATAGCTTCCACTAACGGCGCATTCAGTTCTTTTGCTGATGTGCGGCCTGCAATATGCTGGACAACTCGCACTTTTCCGGGCAATTGCGCGCTATTCCAGTTTTTATAGCTAAACTGATCAGTAGCCTTATCGTAATTTAATTCGCCTTTATCGCTGACACCCACCGGCGGAACCCGCTGGCCAACTTGGATGGTGAGCGCGCTAGCCATAAAGGGGGTTAACAGCAGCGACAGTATAAGCAGGCTATTTTTTATCATGGGATGTCCTTTGGGATCTTATGGCTATTATGAATCATGTCGGTGCTTATTCCTGTAAACAGGCAAGCTACCCAATAATAGGTGCAGATCAGAGGTCTGTCCTGTTTGTCTAAAATAATTATTTCTGACAGTAACTAGATGGTTATTCTGTTACAAACTCTCACTTTCTCTCAATAACACTGTAATATTGTGTAAGTCCAGCATTAATGACTGGTTTTGCGGGAACTTAACACGATACTCTAGGTCTATTACTCTGCAATTATCTTACGCTACCTGCTCACTTGGTCGCTAAGGCGCCAAAGGGTGCGTATCAGTGCTATGGGAGGAAAGTAAAACAATGAGGATCTTCCAACGTTACAATCCGGCAAAAATCGCGATGTATGTCAAAACACTGTTTCGTGGCCGGTTGTATATCAAGGATATGGGGGCTTTTGAGTTTGATAAGGGCAAAATTTTAATCCCGAAAGTTAGGGATAAACGCCATTTTGAGGTGATGTCGGAAGTTAACCGGCAAGTGATGCGCCTACAAACAGATACCCTTCTTTCTTGAAGTCACAGCGTTGTTAGCGGCACTCACTCACCCGAATCACTTACTTGGGTAAGCTCATCGGGGTTTATTCGCTTGCTGCCTAGCTGTAGCTCCAATAACTTTGGGTATGACATCAGTCCGTACAGAATTAATTGCGGCCCCTAATTAGGGGCCGCTAATGTTTTCAGGAATCACGATTTTGGTTAGTTGGCCGGCTATGCATCGCTGCTTTCATGTGGCGCTTTTGGCAATATGGGGGTCGGCTGGTCACTGAATCTGGTCACTAACAACTGGTCGATTTTGTAGCTATCAATGTCCACCACTTCAAACTTGTAACCGGCATACTTGACGAAATCGGTGCGCTTGGGAATTTTGCGCAGCATATACATCATAAAGCCGCCGATGGTTTCATAATTGCCGGATTGCGGGAATTCATCAATATGCAGAACGCGCATGACATCTTCAATTGGGGTGCCGCCCTCAATCAGCCACGAGTTTTCATCACGGGCCACAATCTGTTCTTCTTGCCCTTGGCCGACTAAATCGCCCATCAGCGTGGTCATTACGTCATTCAGAGTAATTATCCCTACGACCAAAGCATATTCGTTGAGAATAACTGCGAAGTCTTCACCCGCCGTTTTAAAGCTTTCCAGGGCTTCAGAGAGTGTCAGTGTGTCCGGCACAATCAACGCCGAGCGGATTTGCACCCCACTGCTGAGTACCAAGCTTTGGTTGCCCAATACCCGGTTCAGTAAGTCTTTAGAGTCAACATAACCTACCACTTGATCAATATGACCATCACAGACCAAAAATTTTGAATGCGGATGGGTCGAAATCTTTTCTTTGATGCTGTCTTCACTTTCCCGCAGATCAAAATAAATCACACTTTCGCGGGATGTCATGGAAGAGGGGACGGTGCGAGATTCCAGCTCAAAGACGTTTTCAATCAGCTCGTGCTCTTGTTTGCGTAATACCCCCGCCAATGCACCAGCCTCTACCACGGCGTAGATATCATCCGATGTGATGTCATCATTGCGAACCATTGGCAGCTTGAATAGGCGGAAGATCAGATTCGCCATCCCATTGAAGAACCAAACTAATGGGCGACAAATCATTATGCAGAAGCGCATCGGGTTGACGATACGAACGGCAACCGCTTCAGGTGAAATCATACCGATGCGCTTCGGGGTTAAATCTGCAAACAAGATAAATAAGCTGGTCACCAGCACAAATGAGCAGATAAAGCTGACTTGATCAGCCAGCTCCGGCGACATAACGCGTTCGAATATCACTTTGAAAGAAGGGGAGAATGCGGCATCACCGACAATACCGCCGAGGATAGCAACGGCATTCAGCCCAATCTGCACCACGGTGAAGAAAATCCCCGGAGTCTCTTGTAATTTAAGTACCCGTAAGGCGTTGATATCGCCTTCATCTGCCAGAAGTTTTAATTTAATTTTTCGCGATGCTGCCAGTGAAATCTCGGATAACGAGAAAAAGGCACTCACTGCGATTAAAAATAGAATCAGTAAAATACTGTTTAACATAATCTGTCCGTGTCGTACCGACGATAGCGCCGGCGCTCGTAAGGAAGGGCCATACTGTTTTATTGGGTTAATTCAATGAGTTCAATGTTGAATTCAAGATGACGGCAGAAAGCCGCTATCGGGCTGAGTAAACAGCCTGAAGTAGTATAACCCGTCTTACTTTAAGTTGCAGCGGTGTTAGCTACGTTCGTTACTCGGCCCGTCCATGGGCCTCGCCTCTGCGAGGCCGCTGCAAGCAGCGTTCAAATCGGTTCCTGACCGATTTGTCACCCGAATCACTGACCCGTGTCAGCTCATCGGGATTTATTCACTTGTTGCCTACCTGCAACGCCAAGTCATTAGGGTTAGCAGTTGCGACGAGAGCACCGCCAGCCTTACAAATTAGGTGGCATACAAACGCCAATGCCGCCCAGGCCGCAATATCCCTGCGGATTTTTGTATAAATACTGCTGATGGTCATCTTCAGCATAGTAAAACGGCAGGGCGGCAGTGATGTCACTGGTAATCATCCGGCGGTCACCGGCTTTTTCCATGGCTTGCTGGAACAGTGCTTTGCTCTCTTGCGCTTGCACTTCCTGCTCGGGTGTCAGCACGTAAATGGCTGAACGATATTGAGTTCCGACATCTCCCCCCTGGCGCATTCCTTGAGCGGGATCGTGATTTTCCCAGAAAATCTGTAATAGTTGCTTATAGCTAATCACGGCGGGGTCAAAAACAACGCGCACGACTTCGGCATGGGCGGTGTGCCCGCTGCACACTTCATGATAAGTTGGGTTTGGGGTATATCCACCACTGTAGCCCGCAGCGGTACTATAAACGCCCGGTTGCTGCCAAAATAGGCGCTCGACACCCCAGAAACAGCCCATGGCGAAGATAGCAACTTCACTATTTTCAGGTACATGCGTCATGGAGTGCCCATTAACCACATGGAGAGTTGCCACTGGCATTGGTGTCAGTCGCCCCGGTAAAGCATTTGCCACATCAATGACGGTAGTTTTATCAAAATTTTGCACCACAATAGGCTCCAATGTTTACAGTTAGTCCAAAGTTTACAGTAAATAACTAACAAGATGTTTACAGTGAATGGTTATAGACAGTTGTATCTGATTGCGAGTTTGCACACAATAAGACCCATTCCACGTTAATGTAGCGGCTTAAGGTGGAGTTTTAGGGGAAACAGGCTTTAATCGGTCTTTGTACGCGGGATAATATACTCGTCATACTTCAAGCTGCATGTGCGTTGGCTACGTTCAATCACCCGAATCACTTACAAAACAGTAAGCTCATCGGGTTTCTCTCGTTTGCCGCCTTCCTGCAACTCGAATTATTTAGAGTATAGTGCGTTTGATGCCACTTTTTTACATGCCCGTAAGATCGTTTTTTATAGGAAAGTACAATTCACTAGGAGTGCGCGTGCCACGATACCCTATTCTATGTTTTTTGTGTGTATTGCTCGCCACACCCATCGCCTATGCGGCCAATGTTCGGTTGCAGGTAGAGGGCCTTAGCGGGGATTTAGAGAGAAACGTCAGGGCGCGTTTATCCACAATTGGCACTGATGAAATCACGGCTGATGGGCGTTTTCGCTCGCGGGTGGATGAAGCCATTCGCCAAGGGCTACGGGCTTTGGGTTATTACGACCCCACCATCACTTTTGATTTACAACAGCGCCCAGCACCCGCGCGCTCCGTTTTAGTCGTCACCGTGGTTCCCGGAGAGCCAGTCTTGATTGCTGGTGTGGATATTGTGCTGCAAGGCGGGGCGAAAACAGATCCCGACTATTTGGCACTGGTGCGCCGCGATACGCCCAAAATTGGCTCGGTTCTTAATCATGGCGCTTTTGATAATTTCAAAAGTTCATTGACCGGTCTGGCATTACGCCGGGGTTATTTCGATGCCAATATGATCAAAAGCCAGTTAGGTGTTGCCGCAGAACTGCGCCAAGCTTTCTGGGATATTGATTTCGACAGCGGCGAGCGCTATCGCTTCGGTAAAGTTATCTTCCAAGGCTCACAAATCCGCGAGGATTTTCTGCAAAATTTAGTGCCATTTCATGAGGGGCAATTGTATTCCGCAGATGATCTGGCTGAACTGAACCGCCGTCTTTCTGCGACTAACTGGTTTAACTCCGTGGTCGTCTCACCCGATTTCCGCGATGCGAAAAAAACCAGAACTTTGCCGCTCGATGCAGTCGTGACGCCACGAACAGAGAATACCGTTGAGTTGGGGGGCGGTTATGCTACTGATATCGGCCCGCGTTTGACCGCCAGTTGGCGTAAACCTTGGGTGAACTCCTACGGCCACAGCCTCACCACCAGCACCACTCTCTCGGCTCCTGAGCAGACGCTGGATTTCAGCTATCGAATCCCGCTGTTAAAAAACCCGCTTGAACAATATTACCTGTTGCAGGGCGGGTTTAGACGCACGGATCTGAATGACACCGAATCAGATACCACCACCCTTAACGTCGCCCGCTTCTGGGATTTATCCAGTGGTTGGCAGCGGGCAATCAACTTGCGCTGGAGTCTGGATCACTTTACTCAGGGCAGTGTGACGGACACCACCATGCTGCTGTATCCGGGGGTGAGCATTAACCGCACCCGCCAGCGCGGTGGAGCAATGCCGGTCTGGGGTGATAGCCAGCGCTATTCCATTGATTGGTCTGATACCACTTGGGGGTCTGATGTTGATTTCGGCATCTTCCAGGCGCAAAACGTGTGGATACGCACCTTGGGTGAGAAAAACCGTTTTGTCGTGCGCGGCAATTTGGGCTGGATTGAAACCAATAACTTTGACCGCGTGCCGCCGTCATTACGCTTCTTCGCCGGTGGGGACCGCAGCATTCGCGGCTATAAATTCCGTGATGTTTCTCCGCGCGACAGTGAAGGTAAGTTAACCGGTGCCTCTAAATTAGCCACCGGCTCCCTCGAATATCAATATAACGTCACCGGCCGCTGGTGGGGGGCGGTATTCGTCGATACCGGTGAAGCGGTAAATGATATTCGCAAGAGTAATTTAAAAACCGGTGCCGGGGTCGGGGTGCGCTGGGCTTCCCCGGTTGGCCCGATTAAGCTGGATATCGCGAAACCTATTGGTGACAACGAAGCACGTGGCGTGCAATTTTATATCGGTTTGGGGCCTGAACTATGACTCAGATAAAAGAACCGACGCAGATAGAGGAACAGGTGCCGGTAGAGAAACCGATGCCGGTAAAGAGACTGAGGTGGGTAAAGAGACTTAGTATTGCGTTTCTGCTCATTATCCTGCTGTTGGTCGGAACTGTGGCGGGCTTACTCGGCACCACCAGCGGTTTGCATTTTTTGATCAACAGCGCCGCGCGTTGGGTACCTGGCTTGGATATAGCCAGTGTCAGTGGGGGCTGGCGTGACCTGACACTCAAAGGTATTCAGTACCAAATGCCGGGTGTCAGTGTGAAAACCGGGCAGCTTCATCTGTCTTTACAGCTTTCATGCTTGAAACGCAGTGAACTGTGCGTCAATGCGCTGACCGCACAAGATGTGGATGTGGTGGTGGATACCAAAGCCATGCCGCCGGCGGCAGAAACCCCGGCCAGCACTGAGCCGATGGGCGAACTGAGTACCCCGTATCCCATAACTTTACGTTTGCTATCGCTGAATAATGTCAAAGTGACTATTGATGACACCGCGATTTCACTGGATGAATTTCGCTCGGGCGCACATTGGCAGCAACGGGCGTTAGATTTGATGCCGACTAAAATCAGTGGGTTATTGATAGCATTGCCGAAAACCGTGCCCGCTATTGTCCCTGATGCCGCTAAACCTGCAGTTGAAACCGCCATCGCCGTCAAAGAAGCGGTTGAGCAACAGGCCGCGGCTCCCGCACTACCTGAAACTCCGCTGGGCGACACCTTAAAAGAATTGTTTGCCAAGCCGTTATTGCCCGATTTGCCGGACTTCCGGCTGCCGCTGGATTTACAGATTAAAGAAATTTCAGGGCAACAGCTCCGGCTGACCGGTGATACCGATGTGCTTATCACCCATGTTTTACTGCAAGCCAGTACCCAAGAAAATCGCATCATACTGAATACGCTAGATATAAAATCGCCGCAGGGGACATTGTCCGCCCAAGGTGAGGCGACACTGGCGGATAAGTGGCCGCTGAGTATGACCATCAATAGTGGGTTGAATATTGAGCCACTGAAAGGCGAGAAAGTGAAGCTGACTGTGGGCGGCGCACTACGTGATCAACTCAAGGTCGCGCTTAATTTGTCCGGCCCGGTCAGTGCGCAACTAGAGGCCGAAACCGCGTTGGCGCAGGCGGGTTTGCCAATGGCACTCACTCTGCAAAGCAAGCAATTGCATTGGCCACTGAGCGGCGAACCTCAGTTTCAACTCGATAATCTTAGAATGCGCTTCAATGGGGCGGCGACAGATTATGCGCTCTCCATTCGCTCGGATTTTAAAGGAACCGACTTGCCGCCCGCGATTTTCACTTTGGATGGCAAAGGGAATGTCGAGCAATTCAATCTGACACGTTTACGTCTGGCGGCACTGCAAGGTAATTCTGACCTGACCGGGGTGGTGGATTGGAGCAAAGCGATCAGTTGGAACTCGGTATTAACTTTATCGGGCATTAATACCGCCAAACAGTGGCCGGAATGGCCAGCAAAACTGGATGGCAAGATTGTGACGCGCGGCAGTCTCCACGGCGGTAGCTGGCAATTACAGGTGCCGGAGCTAACACTGGACGGCAATGTAAAACAAAATCGCGTCACTGCGCGCGGTTCATTGACCGGCAATGCAGCGGGTCAGTGGCATATTCCGGGCATCAATCTGGCATTAGGGCGCAATAAGCTGGATGTCAAAGGCGACCTGAATGATAACTGGCTGCTTGATGCCAATGTCGATGCGCCACAACTGGATGGCGCGTTGCCGGGGTTGGGCGGTGTGGTTAAAGGGACGCTGAAATTACGCGGGAACCTGAAAGCGCCGCAGTTATTGGCGGATCTCACGGCGAATCGTCTGCAATGGCAAGAATTGACCATTAACCGGGTCAAAATTGATGGCGATGTTCGCTCGACAGATCAAATTCAGGGCCAGTTGGCCATCAGAGTCGAGCAACTCAAGCAAGCTGACTTGCTGGTCAGCCTCCTGACGTTGGATGCTCGTGGCAGTGAAAAACAGCATCAGTTACGCCTCAATATGCAGGGCGAGCCGGTTTCCGGGCAGTTGGCGTTGGAGGGAAGCTTCGACCGGCAGCAAGAGCGCTGGCGTGGAACGCTGAATAATACGCGCTTTGATACACCGGTCGGTGAATGGCGCTTAAGCCGTGCTATTGCATTGGATTACCAAAACACCCTCGAGCGGGTCACCATCGGGCCACATTGTTGGCTTAACCCGAATGCCGAGCTTTGTGTGCCGCGCGCAATTGAAGCCGGCCCGAGTGGGCAGGCGGCGGTGGTACTGAATCGCTTTGATTTAGCCATGATAAAACCTTTCCTTGGCCCAGATACCACCATGAGTGGCGTGTTCAGCGGGCGGGCTGATGTGAGCTGGAAGGCAGGTGGCAGCTTGCCGGATGTGCGGGTGTCACTCAGTGGGAATGGCGTCAAAGTCCAGCAAACGGTGCAGGGCAACCCGCTGCCAATTGCTTTTGAAACCCTGAATCTGAATGGCGGTTTGGCGAATGGGCAGGTGCGGGCCGACTGGTTGATTAAACTGGTGAATAATGGTCAATTCTCCGGGCAGGTGCAGGTGGCTGACCCGGAAGGGCGGCGTAATTTATCCGGTAACATTGCTATCAGTAATTTCTCGCTAGCAATGATTAACCCGATTCTGAGTGACGGTGAAAAAGCCGCTGGGACACTAAACGCCAACCTCCGTTTGGGCGGCAATGCGAAAAGCCCGTTAGTCTTTGGCCGTCTGGCGCTGGATAACGTGGATGTCGATGGTAGCTGGATGCCATTTGATATCACTGAAGGGCGTCTGGCGATGAATTTCGACGGGATGACCTCGACACTGGAGGGGTTGATTCGCACCTCTCAGGGGCAGCTTAATCTCTCTGGCGATGCCGACTGGCGTGATATTAATGCCTGGCGGGCCAGAATTGCGGCGAAAGGCGATAAGTTGCGGGTCACTGTCCCACCGATGGTGCGGATTGATGTTTCGCCGGATATTGTTTTTGAAGCCACGCCGCAACTGTTTACTCTCAATGGCTCGGTTGATATCCCGTGGGCGCGCATTACCGTGCAAGAAGTGCCGGAAAGCGCGGTCGGCGTCTCGCCTGATGAAGTGATGCTCAATAATGATTTGAAGCCAATTTCACCGCGCTCAGCCAGTATTCCGATTAACAGTAATCTGGTGATTCGGGTGGGTAATGATGTTCGTCTGAATGCATTTGGCCTGAAAGCGCGTTTACAGGGCAATTTAAAAATGGTGCAGGATCAGCGCGGGTTAGGGCTGAATGGGCAGATTAATATCCCATCCGGCAGCTTCCGCGCTTATGGCCAAGACTTGATTGTTAACAAAGGGATATTGCTGTTCTCCGGGCCGCCGGATCAGCCGTTACTCAATATTGAGGCAATTCGTAACCCTGATGCGACCGCCAACGGCGTAACAGCGGGCGTGCGGGTGACCGGCATGGCGGATTCACCACGGCTAGAAATATTCTCAGACCCGGCGATGTCGCAGCAAGAAGCATTATCCTATCTGTTACGTGGGCAGGGCTTGGGCAATTCCGGGGCTGACAGCGGCATGATGACCTCAATGCTGGTCGGCATGGGCGTAGCGCAAAGTGGTAAACTGGTGGGTAAAATCGGCGAGGCATTTGGTGTCAGTAACCTGGCGCTGGACACTCAAGGAGTTGGCGATAGCTCACAAGTGGTGGTGAGTGGCTATGTCACCAAAGACCTACAAGTAAAATACGGTGTAGGTATATTTGATTCGCTGGCTACGTTAACATTACGTTATCGGTTGATGCCAAGGTTGTATCTGGAAGCGGTGTCTGGTATTGATCAGGCATTAGATGTGCTTTATCAGTTTGAGTTCTAACAATGCGAATTATTGTCTACGGTAGTTTACGGCGCAAGCAAGGTAATAGTCACTGGATGACGGACGCCCAGTTATTGGGCGAACATGACCTTGAAGGCTTTGATATGTACAATTTAGGTCATTATCCGGCAGTTGTTCCCGGAGACGGCACTGTGCATTGTGAAGTTTATCGGATTAACTCGTCTATTATGAATGAGTTAGATGAACTAAAAAGTAATACCAAGGATTATCGGCGTGAGTTGATCCAAACGCCTTACGGCAGTGCTTGGATATATCTTTATCGTTTACCGATTGAAGGGTTACCGCGCATTTACAGTGGTGATTGGCTCAAGCGCAATGACGAAAATGAAAAGCCACAAAGTTAGATATCCACATAAAGAAAAATAAAAACACCGCGCAATGGCGGTGTTTTTTGCTGTTCACTCAAAAGGCACCTTTTCAGAAGGTGCCTTTTTTGCCATGTGCTTTTTTCAATGTAAAACAGAGAGTTACTTCTTCGCACGCTCGAAAGAAGACAAGATCTCAGCTTTAGCTGCGGCGGCATCTTCCCAACCGTCAACTTTTACCCACTTGCCAGTTTCCAGATCTTTGTAATGCTCAAAGAAATGTTTGATCTGAGCTTTCAGCAGCTCTGGCAGATCTTGCACGTCTTTAATGTGATCATATTCTTTGGTCAGTTTGCTGTGCGGAACCGCAACCAGCTTGGCATCTTCGCCCGCTTCGTCAGTCATTTTCAACACGCCAACTGGGCGGCAACGAATCACTGCACCTGGCTGCAACGGATACGGCGTTGGCACCAGCACATCAACCGGGTCACCATCTAATGACAAGGTGTTGTTGATGTAGCCGTAGTTGCACGGATAAAACATAGCTGTAGACATGAAGCGGTCTACAAACAGAGAGCCAGTCTCTTTATCGATTTCATATTTGATCGGATCTGCATTGGCAGGGATTTCGATCACAACATAGATATCTTCTGGCAGGTCTTTACCTGCAGGTACGTCGTTCAAGCTCATGTCGGTTTCCTTTTATCAAACCAGAAATGGAGTGCTGGCTATTATAGCCAAGTCTTATCTGAATTCCTGTCCTTTTCATTGCTTGATGGCGGTGAGATTGCCTGAATCAGGGCTATTTCATTGAGATAAAATCCCGTCATTAGCTAAATGTATCTATT
Source organism: Yersinia sp. Marseille-Q5920 (assembly GCF_946902935.1). Classification (NCBI taxonomy): domain Bacteria; kingdom Pseudomonadati; phylum Pseudomonadota; class Gammaproteobacteria; order Enterobacterales; family Yersiniaceae; genus Yersinia; species Yersinia sp. Marseille-Q5920. The sequence continues at coordinate 108,174 of NZ_CAMPQA010000007.1, forward strand.
TTAAGCTGTTTTTCCGGTGATAGTTCAAGACGACTCTGTGACCGCCGATAACTTAATCAAACAATAAGACCGTCCTCTGTACTGCTAATACTTTGTAATCTTAACCATTTGCATATAACCGGAAAAAACCGATGTTAAAAAAGATTACCATTAAAAATGGGCTTATTGCTCAGTTAAGCATTATGTCATTGATTTTATTAATTGTTAGTATCATTGGCGTAAATTCAATTCGAGAAAGCTCACGCGCATTGCAAGCTATCAATCAAATCCAGGGGGAGGAACTGGGAGCGCTATCGAATAGCTTCAACGCCACATTAAGCGCCAGAACTGAAGCCGCGCTGGCAATCCATCAGTTAGAAATTGGGCTAATTGATGAATCATTAGAAACGGCAAAGCAGGCCGAAGAGTCATTGGCATTATCACAAAAGGAGATGGCCCATTTTATTAGCGCAGTATCTGAGCGGGGAGATGGACAGACACTGGCGACTAATATCCAGAAAAGCTATAAAGATTATGTAGATAAGGGCGTGAATCCCATGCTCGCTGCTATTAAAGCGGGCTATGCGGATGAGTATTATGAGGTGCTGGAAAAGAGCATTACTGCTATCAGTAAAGCTTTTAATAATGATGTCGTGGCCTTTCGCAGTTATGCGCAGAATGCCGGCCGTCTACAAATTGATAAAGCCAATAGTGCCGCCAACATCAAACTGACGATCATTGTGGTTGCGGGGATAATTACCTTAGTTTCTGCGGTACTGGCCTGGTTTGCGCTTAAATACATTATTTTGCGGCCATTGGAGCAATCAATTCACCAGTTGGAATATATAGCCGCTGGTGATTTAACCCACAGTATTAACAGTGAAGGCAACACGGAATTGGCTCGGCTAGCAAGAGCACTGGAAACCATGCAGCAATCGCTGGTGGTGTCGGTCAGTAATGTTCGTGATGTTGGTGGGCAAATTGGGGTGGGTTCGCGGGAGTTAGCCGCAGGTAACACCCATTTAGCTGAACGAACGGAAGAATCAGCATCTTCATTAGAACAGACTGCGGCCAGTATGGAGCAACTGACCTCGACAGTGAAAATGAATGCTGAAAACTCAGATCAGGCTAATCGCTTGGCGATGAGTGTGTCGGACATCGCCAATAAAGGCAGCAAAGTCGTCAGCCATGTGGTTGATAAAATGCAGGCAATTACCACCAGTTCGCGCCGCATCTCCGATATTATTGCCGTCATTGACGGCATTGCGTTTCAGACTAACATTCTGGCGCTTAATGCGGCGGTTGAAGCAGCCAGAGCCGGTGAGCAGGGCCGTGGTTTTGCGGTGGTCGCGGGCGAAGTCCGTAACCTGGCACAGCGCAGTGCGCAATCAGCAAAAGAAATTAAAGATTTGATTATTGAATCGCAAAATCGTGTGCGGGAAGGCGCGGATATGGCTGAATCCGCAGGGAAAACTATGCATGAGATTGCTGATGAAGTCAGTCGCGTGACGGCATTGATGCGCGAGATATCAGCAGCTTCTTATGAGCAAAGTAGCGGTATTGAACAAGTGAATGTGGCAATTGCTCAAATGGATCAGGTTGCGCAGCAGAACGCGACATTGGTTGAACAGGCCGCTGCGGCGACGCGTTCATTGGAGGAGCAAGCTGATGCATTGTCAGCCAGTATGGCGGTATTTAAATTACAGGGTGATGAGCTGGCGGTTGTAGCATAAAAAAACAGCGGCTTAGTGGCCGCTGTTCTCGGATACAAAACGTAAATATCAAGCCACCCAATAGGTGGCTTTTATGATATTACTGAGCTTCTTCATCCGGGAATTTGGCGATAAAGCCTTCGGCATCTTCCACCATAGATTTAGTCCCGACGAAGAAAGGTGCGCGCTGATGCAGTTTCTCCGGCACGATATCCAGAATGCGGTTAACCCCATCGGTGGCTTTCCCGCCGGCTTGTTCTGCCAGGAACGCCATTGGATTGCATTCGTACAGCAAACGCAGTTTCCCTTGCGGATGGCTGGCGGTGCTTGGATAAATATAAATCCCGCCTTTCAATAGGTTGCGATGGAAGTCAGCGACCAATGAGCCAATATAGCGCGAGGTATAAGGGCGGTGAGTGGCTTCATCCTGCTCCTGGCAATATTTGATGTATTTCTTCACACCCAGCGGGAATTTAATGTAGTTCCCCTCGTTGATGGAATACATGCAACCGGTTGCGGGGTAGCGTACTTTTTCGCCGGATAAACAGAAAACACCCAACGACGGATCATAAGTGAAAGTATGAACGCCATAACCGGTGGTATACACCAACATGGTTGAAGAACCGTATACCACATAACCTGCGGCAACTTGTTTGGTGCCCGGTTGCAGGAAGTCAGCTTCAGTAATCGGTGTACCAAATGGTGTGATGCGACGATAGATAGAGAAAATAGTACCGACGGACACATTCACGTCAATATTTGAAGAACCATCCAGTGGGTCCATCAGAACCACATATTTGGCATTTTCTGCGCGGCCACCATCAAAGATAACAATGTCATCTTCTTCTTCGGAAGCGATACCGGCCACTTCGCCACGCGCTTTTAGGGCTGCTTTCAATTTTTCATTGGCAAACAAGTCCAGTTTCATCTGGTCTTCGCCCTGAATATTTGAAACACCACTGGCACCTAAAATATCAACCAGACCTGCTTTGTTGATGTCGCGATGAATGATTTTTGCGCCGAGTTTGATTGCTGAAAGTAATGCAGTTAATTCGCCGGTGGCGTGAGAGAAATCTAGCTGCTTCTCAACGATGAATTCGCCTAACGTTTTCATGACACAATCCCTGAATCTACGGTTAAATATCGATTTATTAACGAACAACTCACTTAATGGCAGCAGTGTAGCCCAAAGGTGAGAATGATTCATAGGCAATTCCATTTCTTCTCTTTGATTCTGAGCGGTAGAATGGTGACAAACTCGAAGCTTATTAATACGGAAAATTTATGCGCATTCACATATTAGGTATCTGCGGCACTTTTATGGGCGGCTTGGCTATGCTTGCTCGCTCATTAGGTCATGAAGTGACGGGGTCGGATGCTAACGTGTATCCACCGATGAGCACATTGCTGGAGAATCAAGGGATCAACTTGATCCAGGGATACTCTCCGACTCAACTGGATCCTGCTCCAGATCTCGTCATCATCGGCAATGCCATGACTCGCGGAAATCCCTGTGTTGAAGCGGTATTGGAACGAGGTATTCCTTATACTTCTGGCCCACAATGGCTGCATGATCATGTGTTGCCGGAGCGCTGGGTATTGGCCATCGCCGGTACTCACGGTAAAACCACCACTGCCGGGATGGTGACCTGGATACTGGAAGCTTGCGGTTATGAACCCGGTTTTGTCATTGGTGGCGTGCCGGGTAATTTCGATGTCTCCGCCCGTTTAGGTAATAGCCCATTCTTTGTTATTGAAGCGGATGAATATGATTGCGCCTTCTTTGATAAGCGCTCTAAATTTGTTCACTACAGCCCAAGAACTTTGGTCATGAATAACCTCGAGTTCGATCATGCTGATATCTTTGATGATCTTAAGGCGATCCAGAAGCAATTCCATCATTTGGTGCGCTTAGTTCCAGGGACAGGCAAAATTATCGTGCCGGATAATGACAATCATTTGAAACAAGTGATGGCAATGGGCTGCTGGAGCGAACAAGAAATGGTGGGCGAAACGGGCAGTTGGTTTGCACGTAAAGTTGCGGTAGATGCCAGTGTCTATGAAGTGTTCCTCGACAATGAGTTAGTGGGCGAGGTCAGCTGGTCATTGGTGGGCGAGCATAATATGCATAATGGTTTGATGGCCATTGCCGCCGCCCGGCATGTCGGCGTGTTACCAGCAGATGCTTGTCGGGCGCTGGGTGATTTTATTAATGCGCGCCGCCGATTAGAATTACGCGGTGAAGCTCATGGGGTCACGGTTTATGATGATTTTGCTCATCACCCCACGGCAATTCTCGCGACACTGGCGGCCCTGCGCAGCAAAGTGGGTAGAACTGCACGAATTTTGGCTGTATTAGAACCGCGTTCTAACACCATGAAATTAGGGATGTGTAAAAACGAACTGGCGCCTTCATTGGGCCGAGCTGATGAAGTGTTCCTGTTCCAGCCGCAGCATATTCCTTGGCAAGTGGTCGAAGTTGCCGAAGCCTGTATTCAGCCAGCGCATTGGAGTGCTGATATTGATACGTTAGTTGATATGGTTGTCAAAACAGCGCAACCAGGGGATCACATTCTGGTGATGAGTAATGGCGGTTTCGGCGGGATCCATGACAAGTTATTGAATACCTTGAGCCAAAAAGCAGAGTGCGAAGCTCAATCTCAGGAATAAGCCGGATAAAAAAATCCCCCGCATAGCGGGGGTAAAAGGGTTCGTCGGATAGACGACGAGGGATTATTCTGTTGCGGTGCTGATGTAATTCACCAACTTTTTTCAATCGATACTCTATTCAATATGCTGGAAATGAATGTTTCAACAGATTGAATAAACCATCATGCTGGAAAGTATGCCCCTACGAGCGGGGCATTTACTTTCATGCTTAGCGCATAATCTTATTTGTAAATCTTAGCTGTTGCGTGCCAGCCATTGTCATCATTAATGCCAATGACTTTGTAAGCAGTCGCGCCTTTGCTGTCTGCTTTATCGGCAATTGCCTGCTCAATATCAGAAGGTGCGCCAGTAATGCCGCTAACACTAATCGCACCCAAATCCGTCATTTTGCTAGCTTGAGCAGCATCGACTGATTGTGCTGCTGATGCGCCGAAGGCGACAACAGAAAGTAAACTTAAAGCGGTTAGCGTTGTTTTGATTTTCATGATGATTTCCTAGATAAAATTTAACAATCCAACAGCGCTTATTATGCATTTTGGTGCTTTTGGCCTGTTGGTTTTACTGCTGATTCAACTTAAATCTCAACTGTGGCTTTGCCGCCATTCTTTATATCTCGATGATAAATGACGACCAACTCAACAATTATTGGTAGATAGTGGCGGTGGCATGCCAATTATTCTCTTCACGAGCTTCAATCACTTTGTAAGCTTTAGCGCCCATAGCATCGGCTTTCTCAGACAGCGCCTGACGAATATCAGAAGGTGCGCCATTCAGGCCACTGACGGTAATAGTGCCCATCGGCTGTAAGTTTTTGGCCTGGCTTTCGCTGATTGAATCGGCTGCAAAAACACCAAATGACAGCGCAGATAGAATGCTAATGGTCGCGATGGTAGTTTTAACTTTCATATTATTGCCTCTATTTATTCTTTTATCACTTCAAAGGAAGTGTGATTTACGTCACGAAAATGAGTATACATCTAGTAACGGAGAATATTAATAGTCCGCTAATAATATTTAGAGTCACTTTACCCTTGGTTATTACTTTTTAAGAACTAAAAGGAATAAAAAATGATTAAAAAACAGCAGGTTTGTTAAAAAAGGTATTAATTTCAATGAAATGAGTATTTTTGACTAAAAGTGCGAAAGAGTCTGGTGGGTTTGACCGTTAATAAGAGGAAAACAGAATTATTTTGTGGTGTAGAAAGGAATAGGAAGTCGGATACTCTGGTTTAGAGCTAAAGAGGCAGATGATAGAGAGAATAGAGAAACAGGCTCAAAAGCATAATGCGGCGTATCACGCCGCACCAGATAAAGTGCCGAGTTAAAGCTCTTGCTCGAACAAGCGGAGGATAGCTTCATGTAACTGTTCGACAGTGAAACCTCTGGCCGGCGTGGTGAAAATGGTGTCGTCACCGGCAATGCTGCCTAGAATACCTTCCGCTTTACCTAATGAATCCAGCAGGCGGGCAATCAATTGGGCCGCTCCTGGGCTGGTATTAATCACGACTACCGAATCGTTATAATCGACATCTAATACCAAGTTCTTTAGTGGGCTGCTGGTTGTCGGAACCCCTAATTCAGCCGGTAAACAATAAACCATTTCCATTTTTGCATTACGTGTTCTGACCGCACCAAATTTGGTCAACATACGCGAAACTTTGGACTGGTTAATATTTTCGAAACCTTCTTCTTGCAAGGCTAAAACGATTTCACCTTGGGAACTGAATTTCTCTTCTTTCAATAACGCTTTAAACGCCTTGATAAGATCTTCTTGTTTGGCGGGGTTACGCATTGTTTATGCCCTGAACAGTCAATCGTGAATAGGATTATTATGCATATAAATGAATTTTTATGCAACATGACTATGGAGTATTGGCGATAAAAGCCCTGATATCAAGGTGCGCTGGAATGTTAACATCATCTCGCTGTTACAATTATGCTAAATATACTTTTATTAACATTTGGTTTGGGTAGCTAAAATGTTATTAAAATGATGTTGTTTTGATGTGAAAAAAGGGTGTAATGTAACCGCCGATTAACCTGTCATGAATACTGCGAGGAATTTTAGAATAATGTGCGCTATATCATTAATGAATAAGCGATTTACTCTAAAATATACAAACCTTATGCGCCTTTTTGATGCGTGATATCTCAATCTGACTGTTAATAGATTGTGTTTAAAATCGCAATAAATTATGGTTCGTAAATAGATGAATTCACGGCAAATTTAAATTAAATATAATAAGGAGTATAGGATGAAAGTTGCAGTTCTCGGTGCCGCTGGTGGTATCGGCCAGGCCCTCGCTCTTCTACTCAAGACCCAGCTTCCTTCAGGTTCAGACCTCTCATTATATGATATCGCGCCAGTGACTCCTGGTGTTGCGGTTGATCTGAGCCATATCCCGACTGCTGTTAATATTAAAGGCTTCAGCGGTGAAGATGCTACCCCAGCCCTGGAAGGGGCAGATATTGTTCTGATCTCTGCGGGCGTAGCACGTAAACCTGGTATGGACCGTTCAGATCTGTTCAATGTTAACGCCGGTATCGTGCGTAATCTGGTTGAGCAAGTCGCGCGCACTTGCCCGAAAGCATTAATTGGTATCATTACTAACCCAGTGAATACTACGGTTGCTATCGCCGCTGAAGTGCTGAAAAAAGCCGGTGTTTACGACAAAAACAAATTATTCGGTATTACTACGCTGGATGCCATCCGTTCAAACACCTTTGTGGCTGAACTGAAAGGCAAACAACCTCAGGATATCGAAGTGCCAGTTATTGGTGGTCACTCAGGTGTGACTATCCTGCCATTACTTTCACAAATTCCAGGTATCAGCTTCACAGAACAAGAAGTTATTGATCTGACAAAGCGTATCCAGAATGCAGGTACTGAAGTGGTTGAAGCAAAAGCCGGTGGCGGGTCAGCGACTCTGTCTATGGGGCAAGCTGCTGCACGCTTCGGTCTTTCTTTGGTTCGCGCTCTGCAAGGCGAAAGCAATGTTGTGGAATGTTCTTACGTTGAAGGCGATGGTAAATATGCCCGCTTCTTTGCTCAGCCAATTCTATTGGGCAAAAACGGCGTAGCAGAACGTAAAGATATCGGCAAACTGAGTGCTTTTGAACAACAAGCGCTGGAAAGCATGCTAGATGTCCTGCACAAAGATATTGAGTTAGGCGAGCAGTTCGTCAAATAAATCTGTGTAGCAGGGGCTAACGTCGCCCCTGAAATGACACCATCAACCGCCGAAGCAGTTTATTGGCGGTTTTTTTATGCCTGGACAATAGGCTGGCGAATCCTCACTTTTCGGTCGATAAGGGCACCGGTTTTTGAATCAAAATAGCGTGTTGGCCAAATTTCGGAAGGATGAATGTCCAGGCATTCTGCAATCAACCATTCTCCCTTGGGCCAAGGGCGTGTTAATGCATTAGCAAGTGTGGATGAACTTAAACCTGCTTTTCGAGAGACCGCCGCCAGAGTGGTGTCTTTCTTACGAAGTGCAGCAATGATGTCGGCAGGGTGCCAATCAGATTTCCTTAAAATCATCTTTAATCCTTTTTTTTTTCTAAGCCGCTGACGTGTTAGTGATATAAATAACGGTACATTGTTAATCGTACGGTGAACAGAAAGTAATCATTTAGAAGTATACTAACATTTATTTTCTGAAAAATTTTAAATGTTTTCTAAATATTCCTTTTTTGTGTCATAACGCATATTAGGAAGCAACACCATGAAAAAAGAGTGGTTTGCCGCTAAGGAATTGGCAGGTCTTGATGGGTTACCGTCATCTCCACAAGGAGTCAACCTCATGGCTAAACGTGAGGGATGGGAACAGCGCCGTCGTCGTGGTGTTCAGGGTAAGGCTGTCGAGTATCATATTGAAAGTTTACCTGTCACCATATTGAATTCATTACAGTTAAGAGAAGAGCCAGCCCAATATATTACAACGAGGCAGGACCCTCTGGTGCTATGGGTTGAAGCGTATTATCGTTTTACAGAAGCCGAACGTGAGCAAGTTATCGCATTTATTTTTCGTGAGGGCGCTAAAAGCTTAATAGAGCGGTTGACGATAGATGAGTGTGGATAATGGTGGGCGAGGTGCAGCTTTTGTCATGAATGAAATACAACAGTTACAGGCTATTTAACTCTTTTAATATCAGTAGATTGATATGTATCTCAATGTTTTTGGTGACTAACAAAAGGAAAACTCCGGCAAGGTGCCAGAGTTTTCCTAATGGTTTCTTAAAATGAGCGTTGTACAGAAATATGAGCTAATCCTTCCAGTGCCAGTCGATATTCGCTTTCAGGGAGAACCTGCAAGGCAGCAATGGCTTTATCGGCTTCTTCTTCAGCACGCTGGCGGGTGTAGTCCAGTGATCCGCACTGTTGCATGGCAAGCAATACCGGTTCGAGTAAATGGCGGCCATTCCCTTCTTCAATGGCTTGCCGAATCATTGCGGCATGTTCCGGCGTCCCATTACGCATGGCATGCAGTAAGGGAAGTGTCGGCTTGCCTTCATTGAGGTCATCACCGGTATTTTTACCCAAAGTGGTGCCATCGGAGCTGTAATCCAGCAAGTCGTCGATAAGTTGAAAAGCGGTGCCCAGATAGCGGCCATAATTCTGTAATGCGAGTTCTTGCTCTTGCGTGGCATCAGACAATATAGCCGCAGACTGTGAAGCCGCTTCGAATAAGCGCGCTGTCTTGCTATAGATGACCTGCATATAGTTTTCTTCAGTGATGTCAGGATTGTTGCAGTTCATTAACTGCAAAACCTCACCCTCAGCAATCACGTTCGTGGCTGCTGACATCAATGTTAGCACCCGCAGTGATTCAAGGCTGGTCATCATCTGGAATGAGCGCGTATAGATATAATCGCCCACCAATACGCTGGCAGCATTACCAAAGGCGGCATTTGCTGTAGCCTTACCTCGGCGCATATCAGATTCATCGACGACATCATCATGCAGCAGAGTGGCCGTATGAATAAATTCAATCAATGCTGCGACCGTGATATGTTTCGTCCCTTGATAGCCAAGCGCTCGAGCCACCAAGACAGCGATCATGGGGCGAATGCGTTTGCCGCCACCACTGATAATGTAATGGCCCAATTGATTGATGAGAACAACATCAGAGTTCAATTGGTCGAGAATAGTGGTGTTTACAGCCGCCATATCTGGCGCGGTTAAGTCGATAATCTTTTCTAGGTTCATTGTTATATTCAGCTGTTTTTCTCTTTAACTGCGATGAGATTACCGCCCACATTATTACATGACGTTCCCTGAGACTATGATTGTACTTGAAAAATCCATCAAATAAACGAGATGTAAGAAACTGTGCTTTTTTTCTTCTCTTGAGCTGATTATATACTTGTCATTCACTACATTTTTGCGTAGAATTCGCGCCCTATTGTGAATATTTATAGTGCGCTCTGGACTACAAAAGTGGAGTGCGCGGAAAGCGGAGTTTTATATGTACGCGGTTTTCCAAAGTGGTGGTAAACAACACCGAGTAAGCGAAGGTCAGACCATTCGCCTGGAAAAGCTGGACATCGCAACTGGTGAAACTGTTGAGTTTGACCAAGTTCTGATGATTGCTAACGGTGAAGAAATCAGTATCGGCGCTCCTTTAGTCGATGGTGGCAAGATCAAGGCTGAAGTAGTTGCTCACGGTCGTGGCGAGAAGATTAAGATTGTTAAATTCCGTCGTCGTAAGCATTACCGTAAGCAGCAAGGTCATCGTCAGTGGTTCACTGATGTCAAAATCACCGGCATCAGCGCTTAAGATTTAGGAGAGCGGATAAATGGCACATAAAAAGGCTGGTGGCTCGACTCGTAACGGTCGTGACTCCGAAAGTAAACGTCTTGGCGTAAAACGTTTTGGCGGCGAAGCAGTTCTGGCAGGCAGCATCATCGTTCGTCAGCGTGGCACTAAGTTCCATGCAGGCATCAACGTTGGTTGCGGCAAAGACCATACTCTGTTTGCTTTGGCTGACGGTAAAGTCAAGTTCGAAGTTAAAGGCCCGAAAAACCGTAAATTTATCAGCATCGAAGCTGAATAAGTTTTTCGCGTCCTGTAAATAGATGTAAGCCCTGCAATTTCGTTGCGGGGCTTTTTACATTTCTGGGTTAACCCCCCTGGTAAAAAATGGATACGAAGCAGCAGGCTGGTTTAGGTATTTTTTTGGCACTGACCACTGCCGTATTCTGGGGTGCCTTGCCGATTGCAATGAAGCAAGTGCTCGAGGTCATGGAGCCTTATACCATTGTTTGGTATCGTTTTATGATGGCGGCTATCGGCTTGGGGATTATTCTGGCTTCACGCCGTCAGTTGCCCTCGCTTAAACTTTTTCGCCAACGTCGCTGGCTGGTATTACTGATTATTGCGACCTGTGGCTTGCTGGGGAATTTCATCTTCTTCAGTTCATCATTACAATATCTCAGCCCGACCACATCTCAGGTCATCGGGCAACTTTCACCCGTCGGGATGATGGTTGCCAGTGTGCTGATTTTAAAAGAGCAGATGCGCATCAACCAAGTTATTGGTGCGGTTATGCTGATTTGTGGCCTGATGTTATTTTTTAACACCAGTTTGCATGAGATTTTTACCCGTTTGACTGATTACACTCTTGGCGTGGTATTGGGAGTTTGTGCAGCGGTTGTCTGGGTGAGTTATGGTGTTGCCCAGAAGGTGCTATTAAGGCGTATGGCATCGCAACAAATCTTATTATTGTTGTACACTTTATGTGCAATTGCATTATTCCCATTAGCAAAGCCAGCCGTTATTTTTCAGCTAAATGGGTGGCAGTTTGCCTGTTTACTATTTTGTGGGGTTAATACCCTGGTTGGTTATGGTGCTTTGGCTGAGGCCATGGCGCGCTGGCAGGCAGCGCAGGTAAGTGCGCTCGTCACATTGACGCCGCTATTTACCTTGTTTTTTTCAATTTTATTGGCGCTGGCCTGGCCAGATATGTTCGCCGCACCATCTCTCAACTTTGTGGGATATGTAGGCGCATTCGTGGTGGTGGCAGGTGCAATGTTTTCCGCAATTGGGCACCGTTGGTGGCCACGTCGGACAGCGATAAACCCGGTTGCTGCGCAAAAATAGCAGCCTGGTGAATGATTTACGGAGAAAGTAAATGAAGTTTGTTGATGAAGCTACGATTTTGGTTGTAGCCGGTGACGGTGGTAACGGTTGTGTCAGTTTCCGTCGCGAAAAATATATCCCTAATGGTGGCCCTGATGGTGGCGACGGTGGCGACGGTGGCGATATTTACCTGCTGGCTGATGAAAACCTCAACACACTGATTGATTACCATTTTGTGAAATCTTTCCGTGCTGAACGTGGGCAGAATGGTCAGAGCCGCGACTGTACCGGTAAACGGGGTAAAGACATCACCATTAAAGTCCCGGTGGGTACCCGCGTATTGGATCAGGGAACAGGTGAGATTGTCGCTGATATGACCCGTCATGGTCAGCGTCAGATGGTCGCAAAAGGCGGTTTCCACGGATTAGGTAATGCCCGCTTCAAATCCTCAGTTAACCGTGCCCCGCGCCAGAAGACTATGGGTACTGAAGGCGAGACCCGTGACCTGACGTTAGAGCTGCTGCTGCTGGCTGATGTTGGGATGCTGGGGTTACCTAATGCCGGTAAATCAACCTTTATCCGCGCGGTTTCTGCTGCTAAACCAAAAGTTGCTGATTATCCATTTACCACTCTAATCCCAAGCTTGGGTGTGGTGCGTATGGATTACGAGCAAAGCTTTGTGGTTGCCGATATTCCTGGTCTGATTGAAGGCGCTTCAGAAGGTGCTGGCCTGGGTATCCGTTTCCTAAAACATTTGGAACGTTGCCGCGTGCTACTGCACTTAGTCGATTTGGCCCCCATTGATGAATCTGATCCGGTTCAAAATGCCAAAGTCATTATTAATGAGTTGCAGCAATACAGTGAAAATCTGGCTAAGAAGCCACGCTGGCTTGTTTTCAATAAGATTGACCTGCTAGACCCAGAAGAAGCTGAAGCACGCGCTAAGGCCATTGTAGAAGCTCTGGGATGGGAAGATAAGTATTATATGATCTCGGCTGCAAATCGCGACAACGTGAATGCGCTGTGCTGGGATGTAATGAACTTCATTAACTCGCAACCCAAAGAGATGGCTATTGCTGAAAGCGCGCCAGAAAAAGTTGAATTCATGTGGGATGACTATCACCGTGAGCAACTGGCTGAAGTGGAAGCTGAAGCAGAAGATGAAGACGATGATTGGGATGAAGAAGACGATGACGGCATAGAGTTTATCTACGAACGCTAATTTGTCCGTTGTAGTTTGTCTGTAAGAATTATAGTTTGTCTGTAAGAATTATCGTTCATCAGTAAAAAAGAATTGAAACAAAGGCTACCTTTCATGGTGGCCTTTTTGTTTATAAAACAGATGATTATAAAGTTGATATTTGAACTGCTGACTTTAGCTATGGGTGGTCGTCGGTATCCAACATTGCGCTTTTAACCCGGAGCGATCAGTGCGATTCTCCAGCGTTAGACGGCCTTGGTGCAGTTGGGCAATTCGGATCACAATATTCAACCCTAAGCCGCTGCCGCCATAACGCTGATCCATACGGCGAAACGCCTGAGTCAGTTCACCGGCTTGTTCCTGCTTTATTCCCGGCCCTTCATCTATGATTTGCAACAGGTTGCCCTGAGCTTCGGTCGCGAGTTTGACGGATATTTGGCTGCCTACCGGGCTGTAACGATGTGCATTCTCCACCAAATTACGCAGCATCAAACGTAGTAATGTAGCATCGCCCTGAGTCTGAGCATCAGGGGGAAGTGCCCACAGTAGAGTTTGCTGGCGCTGAGCACACATTTCCTCCAGCTCTTCTTTCAGTGGTTGCACCACGTTTTCTATCCAATCGAGAGTCTGATAAAGGCCGCTGGCAAAGTTTTGCCCAGCCCTCGACAGCATCAATAATTGCTCAATGGTATGTATTAATAAATCAATCCGGCTGATAAGCGGTTTGCTTTCAGCAATACCTTGCTGTTCCATCAATTCAAGATGCAGCCGAATGCCGGCAAGCGGAGTGCGCAGCTCGTGCGCAGCATCGGCGGTGAACAAGCGCTCCTGTTGAATAGTATTGGAGAGCCGGGATAGCAGCTGATTAAGGGTCGAAGTGACCGAGACAATTTCTTGCATGTCACTGTTAACAATGACGGGCGTCAGATTATCGGCGGAACGCTCGGCTAGCTTCTGCTGTAATTGGTCCAGTGGCCGAATAATCCAACTGATTGCCCATAAAGAGAGCAGCAGGGTGATAGCCATCATGATGAGCGACGGCGCAAGTAGTGAGGCAATGGCTTCGGCGATTTCGGTATCAACCCGCTCATTGCGCACTTTGGCACTTAGGGTTTCATCGACCAGAAAGCTGATTTGCTCTTGGCTTTCATGCCATAACCAAAACGCGCTGATCAACTGAGTAATCAGTAATATTAACGCCAGCATTAAAATGAGACGGCGTCGCATACTGATCATCATAGTGCTTCCAGTCGATAGCCAATGCCCCGGACTGTCCGGATCCTGTCTTTACCCAATTTACGCCGCAGATTGTGAATATGTACTTCCAGCGTATTGGAGCCGAGATCGTCATTCCAGGTATACAGGTCTTGCTGCAACAATTCACGATTGACAGTTTGGCCAGCCCGCATAATTAAACGCGAGAGAATCGCAAATTCTTTGGGCGTGACTTCCAACTGTTGGCCCTGCAAACACACTTGCTGGGTAGACAGATTAAGACTCAGGTCATCTTGCTGGACCAGATTGTCACTTTGCCCTTGATAGCGGCGGATCAGCGCTCGAACACGGGCCAGCAATTCTGCGAGGGCGAAAGGTTTTATTAAGTAATCGTCAGCACCGGCATCCAGCCCGTCAACTCTATCCTCAAGTGCATCGCGCGCTGTCAGGATAAGCACCGGCAGCGTGACATGCTCGCGCCGCCATTGACGAAGCAATACGGCACCATCTTGATCCGGTAAACCGAGGTCAAGAATCACCATGCTGTACTGGCTGGTGAGCAACAAACTGTGCGCCTCTGCGGCGGTACCCGCGCAGTCACAGGGATAGCCCGCGTTAGTCAGCGCCATGGCGATCCCTCGTTGTAACAGTTCGTCATCTTCAACAATCAGTAGTTTCATGGTTTTTCGCTATCATAATAAGGATGTTAGTTATTCTGATAAATATCTTTATACAGGCGACTTTCGAAACGAACTAATGGTGCCCGACGATTTTTTTGGTCTTCAGGTGGTACCGCGTAGCCAGATAAAAATTGTACAAAGGCCATACGCTGCCCACTGGCGGTAGTTATAAATCCGGCCAGATTGTACACGCCTTGCAAAGCACCTGTTTTCGCTGAAACCTTGCCGTCAACCCCGGCTTCGTGTAGCCCACCACGATAACGTAATGTGCCGTCGTAGCCTGATAATGGCAGCATTGAGATAAAGTTAAGCTCTTGATCGTGTTGAGCAATATATTGCAACGTCTGCATCATGGTTGCCGGTGAAATAAGGTTATGCCGTGATAAGCCAGACCCATCCACGACAATACTATTTCCGAGGTCTACCCCCGCTTTTTGGCGCAATACTTGGCGTACAGCATCAGCGCCAGCGCGCCATGTACCTGGCACCCCAAACCGCTGATGACCAATAGTTCTAAATACCGTGTCCGCAATCATGTTGTCAGACTTTTTCAACATGATTTTCAATAAGTCATGTAGCGGCGCTGATTGCGCTTGAGCTAACAGGGTGCCTGCTGGATTTGGCGTAGTTTGACGGCGCAAACTGCCATCAATTTGGATATCAGCTTTCTTCAATTCATCCTTCAAAATAGCCCCGGCATAGCTGGCACCATTTTGTACTGCGAAGGCCAAGGGCAGCGGCTCACTGCGTTGTGTCAGGCAGCCCGTCAGTGTGAACCGGTTTAACTCACCGGGCACCACATCTAATTCGCAATATTGTGCATCAGGCGAACCTTTAGCTAAGGTGCGGACTTCACTGAACATCTGCACCGGGTAATAAGATGCGACTCGGATAAACGCCATGTCGCCGGGGTTCGGGGCGCTATAGAGGGAGACTGAAAAACAGTTCCGGTCGACAATCGCCGCAGCTGGCGGGGCGCTAAAGCATTGCGTCATGTCGTTCCACGGCCAACCAGGGGCTTTGTCATGGCTGGCAAAAACCGACGTATCGATAATCAAATCACCGGCGATTTGTTTTACACCCGCTTTTCTGAGTGTCGCCACCATATTACGCAACTGTTGGCGTGTTAAGGTGGGATCGCCATCAAAACGGGCAATTAAATTACCGCGTAATACACCGTCCGCGATTGTGGCGTGGCTTTCCAATGTGGTATTAAAGCGAAAATCTGGGCCCAGTTGTAACAATGCCGCCAACGCGGTCAGAACCTTTTGCGTACTGGCAGGTAATGCCATCTGCTGAGCGTGATAGTCTATTGCCGGGGTTGTGGCCCCGATTTTTTGCACGACTAACGCAAGATTTGCCCCATCAGGCAGATATTGTGTGTAATTCTCAACTTGAGCCGCATTGGCATTAGATATGCTGATATTGATTGCAATAGCACAGGCCAATCCACTGACAATTCGTGAAAAATGCATAATTTCGATATAACTGCTGAATAACGTGTTGCCATACTACGGTGCAACGAGGGCGAAAGTAAACGATGACCCTAAAGGAACTCTACGTTAAAATGCATATCAAAATGCAAAATCGATCCTGACTTGGGGTTTTAGCTCCGGGGGTGATTTTTTTGTTTATCGCCTGGAGGCGGGTAAAGTATCTGACTTGCCGCATTTTCATTCGAAAACGTTAGGATGACGGTTTTTTGAACAGGATAGATTTAGAGGTATTTAAAAGATGAAACAGATTCCGATGACGGTAAATGGCGCAGAAAAATTGCGCGAAGAGCTGGATTTTTTGAAAGGCGTTCGTCGCCCTAAAATTATTGCTGATATCGCTACTGCCCGTGAACATGGCGACTTAAAAGAAAATGCGGAATACCACGCAGCCCGCGAGCAGCAAGGGTTCTGTGAGGGCCGCATTCAAGAAATAGAAGCAAAGCTCTCTAATGCGCAGGTGATTGATATCACCAAAATGCCAAATAATGGCCGCGTTATTTTTGGTTCCACTGTGCGTGTATTAAATGTGGTTTCTGAAGAAGAGCAGCAATACCGGATTGTGGGTGATGACGAAGCTGATTTTAAACAAAATCTTATTTCCGTTAACTCACCTATTGCTCGTGGCCTGATTGGTAAAGAAGTCGATGACGTAGTTGTTATCCGTACTCCAGGTGGCGAAGTAGAATATGAAATTCTTACCGTAGATTATGTGTAATACTTGTTCAACTGAACAGTAAGCATGCATTATTTATAAAAAATGAAGTTGTAAAGAAAAGTAAAAGGCCGCTTGCGGCCTTTTATCAGAACAAAGTGCATGGCACCTTTTCTCTAAAACAAGCGTCATTAACGCGGTAAAATAATTTTGCGCTCTTTTGCTGGACGATAGAGCACTAAAATATTACCGATGATTTGGACGTTAACGGCACCGGTCTCACGCACGATGGCATCAGCAATTAGGGCTTTGGTTTCACGCTCTTCAGCAGTGATCTTCACCTTAATAAGTTCATGATGTTCCAGCGTTTGTTCGATTTCAGCCAGCACCCCTTCGGTTAATCCGTTATTGCCTAACATGACTACTGGCTTTAATGGATGGGCCAAGCTTTTCAGGTGCTGTTTTTGTTTGTTATTCAGATTCATCGTCTTTTTTGCTTAAGTTGGGATTGAAAACGGTTCATTCTACCGCCATCTCATGTGTATCACCAAATCGGTCTACGCCGAGAGGGAGTTTACGCGAGCTAAGCAATAGATGCGCGGACTCTTAATTAAGATAGTTGGAAAAAGAGATGTCTAATAAAAAGCGTTCAGGTAGCTCGAGTCGCTGGTTACAAGAACACTTTAGCGATAAATATGTCATTCAGGCACAGAAAAAGGGGCTTCGCTCCCGTGCCTGGTTTAAACTTGATGAAATACAACAAAACGATAAACTTTTTAAACCCGGTATGACAGTCGTCGATTTAGGCGCTGCACCCGGAGGTTGGTCTCAATATGTTGTAACCCAGATCGGCGGTAAAGGGCGAGTCATCGCATGTGATCTTCTACCAATGGATCCTATCGTTGGTGTCGATTTCCTTCAGGGCGATTTTCGTGATGAACTGGTTCTGAAAGCTTTACTTGAGCGCGTTGGGGATAAAAAAGTTCAGGTGGTCATGTCTGATATGGCCCCGAATATGAGTGGTACTCCGGCAGTTGATATACCTAAATCAATGTATCTGGTTGAATTAGCTTTGGAAATGTGTCGTGATGTACTTGCACCAGGCGGAAGTTTCTTGGTGAAAGTGTTCCAGGGAGATGGCTTTGATGAATACCTACGGGAAATTCGCTCCCTGTTTACGAAAGTTAAGATTCGTAAGCCAGACGCTTCTCGTGCGCGATCACGTGAAGTGTACATTGTAGCGACAGGGCGGAAACTGTAGTACCCTAACGCTGTTTGTTAACACAGTTGTAATATGAGGTTAATCCCTTGAGTGACATGGCGAAAAACCTAATACTCTGGTTAGTTATTGCAGTCGTATTGATGTCTGTATTCCAGAGCTTTGGACCCAGCGAATCGAATGGTCGTAGAGTGGATTACTCTACTTTCATGTCCGACGTAACCCAAGATCAGGTTCGTGAAGCACGTATCAATGGACGTGAAATTAACGTCAGTAAGAAAGATAACAGCAAATATACGACTTTCATTCCGGTCAACGATCCAAAGCTGTTAGATGTCTTATTGACTAAAAATGTGAAAGTTGTTGGTGAGCCACCGGAAGAACCGAGCTTGCTGGCTTCTATCTTTATTTCTTGGTTCCCAATGCTGTTGCTGATTGGGGTCTGGATCTTCTTTATGCGTCAAATGCAGGGCGGCGGCGGCAAAGGGGCAATGTCCTTTGGCAAGAGCAAAGCCCGAATGCTGACGGAAGATCAGATAAAAACTTCTTTTGCTGATGTCGCCGGTTGTGACGAAGCAAAAGAAGAAGTCAGTGAATTGGTTGAATATCTACGCGAGCCAAGCCGTTTCCAGAAATTGGGCGGTAAAATTCCGAAAGGCGTATTGATGGTCGGCCCTCCGGGGACGGGTAAAACCTTGCTGGCGAAAGCCATTGCAGGTGAAGCTAAAGTGCCATTCTTCACCATTTCGGGTTCTGACTTCGTAGAAATGTTTGTTGGTGTGGGTGCATCCCGTGTCCGTGACATGTTTGAACAGGCTAAGAAAGCCGCGCCTTGTATCATCTTTATTGATGAAATTGATGCGGTAGGCCGTCAGCGTGGCGCAGGTCTGGGCGGCGGTCATGACGAACGTGAACAGACTCTGAACCAAATGCTGGTGGAGATGGATGGCTTTGAAGGTAATGAAGGCATCATCGTCATCGCGGCAACTAACCGTCCAGACGTTCTTGACCCGGCGTTACTGCGTCCAGGCCGTTTTGACCGTCAGGTTGTGGTGGGTTTACCGGATGTTCGTGGTCGTGAACAGATTTTGAAAGTTCACATGCGCCGCGTGCCATTAGATACCGATATTGATGCTTCCGTCATCGCTCGTGGTACACCAGGCTTCTCTGGTGCTGACTTGGCTAACCTGGTCAACGAAGCCGCACTGTTTGCCGCTCGCGGTAACAAACGTGTTGTTTCAATGTCTGAGTTTGAGAAAGCGAAAGACAAAATTATGATGGGTGCGGAACGTCGCTCCATGGTAATGACAGAAGCGCAGAAAGAATCGACGGCATATCATGAAGCAGGGCATGCGATTATCGGTCGCCTGGTACCTGAGCATGACCCAGTACATAAAGTGACCATTATCCCGCGTGGTCGTGCATTGGGTGTGACATTCTTCCTACCGGAAGGTGATGCAATCAGTGCCAGCCGTCAGAAACTGGAAAGCCAGATCTCGACTTTGTATGGTGGTCGTCTTGCTGAAGAAATCATTTATGGCCCGGAAAAAGTTTCTACCGGTGCATCGAATGATATCAAAGTCGCTACGTCTATCGCACGCAACATGGTGACACAGTGGGGCTTCTCCGAGAAACTGGGGCCGTTGCTGTATGCTGAAGAAGAGGGCGAAGTGTTCCTTGGCCGTTCTGTTGCGAAAGCCAAGCATATGTCCGATGAAACAGCGCGTATTATTGATCAGGAAGTTAAATTACTTGTCGAGCGTAACTATCAGCGCGCGCGTACTTTGCTGATGGAAAACATGGATGTTCTGCATACCATGAAAGACGCTTTGATGAAGTATGAAACTATTGATGCTCCACAGATTGATGACTTGATGAATCGCAAAGAAGTCCGCCCGCCAGCGGGGTGGGATGATGTAAACAAGACTAAATCATCTGACAACGATAGTACGCCAAAGGCACCAACACCGGTTGATGAGCCACATACACCAACGCCGGGCAATACTATGTCAGAGCAGTTGGGCGATAAGTAAGTCTACTGTTGGCATCTAAAAGCGATGTGATTAATATAAACCTCGGGCTTGCTCGGGGTTTTTCTTTTTTGAGGCGTAATAGTATGCATTTAAAGGCTAGAGGTCTGAAGTTGGATCTCACTCGCCCGCAGGTTATGGGTATTCTGAATGTCACACCAGATTCATTTTCGGATGGTGGGCATCACAATAATCTTGATAAAGCATTACAACACGCCCAACTGATGTTATCGGCGGGTGCTACGCTAATTGATATTGGTGGTGAGTCCACTCGCCCCGGTGCTGCTGAAGTTAGTGAGCAAGAAGAACTTGATCGGGTCGTGCCTGTGGTGGAAGCATTGGCGAAACGTTTTGATGTTTGGCTATCTGTAGATACATCCAAAGCAGCGGTAATCACTGAGTCAGCTCGTGTCGGCGCTCACCTAATCAATGATATTCGTTCGTTGCAAGAACCCGGTGCGCTTGAAGCTGCGGCAAAAACCGGCTTGCCGGTGTGCCTGATGCATATGCAAGGGCAGCCACAAAGTATGCAGCAGTCCCCTCATTACGATGATCTTATGACTGATATAAATCAGTTTTTTAAGCACCATATTGACCGTTGTGTTGCGGGCGGTATCGCAAAAAGTAAATTGTTACTCGACCCGGGCTTCGGTTTCGGTAAAAATCTGGCGCATAATTATCAACTACTGGCACGGTTGGCCGAACTTCACCATTTTGATCTGCCATTATTGGTCGGGATGTCACGAAAATCTATGGTTGGGCAGCTATTAAATGTTCCACCACAACAACGGGTTATCGGGAGTGTCGCTTGCGCTGTCATTGCCGCAATGCAAGGCGCGCAGATTGTCAGAGTGCATGATGTCAAAGAAACTGTCGAGGCGATGTGTATCGTCGAGGCAACACTTTCAGCGAAGGGATAAATAAAAATTATGAGTAACCGTAAATACTTTGGTACAGATGGCATTCGCGGCAAAGTGGGTGACAGCCCGATTACGCCAGATTTTGTATTAAAGCTGGGCTGGGCTGCCGGTAAAGTTCTGGCTCGACATGGTTCTCGTAAAATTATCATCGGTAAGGATACGCGCATTTCTGGCTATATGCTGGAATCAGCACTGGAAGCCGGTCTGGCTGCTGCAGGGCTATCCGCTTCATTCACCGGTCCGATGCCGACCCCTGCGGTTGCTTATTTGACGCGAACTTTCCGCGCAGAAGCGGGCATCGTTATTTCGGCATCCCATAATCCTTTCTATGATAATGGCATTAAATTCTTCTCAATTGACGGCACTAAATTGCCTGATGATGTGGAAGAGGCGATTGAAGCCGAGATGGAAAAACCATTAACTTGCGTAGAATCTGCGGAGCTGGGCAAAGCCAACCGTATCGTGGATGCTGCGGGCCGTTACATTGAGTTTTGCAAAGGGACATTCCCGAGCGAACTCAGCTTGAATGAGCTGAAAATTGTGGTCGATTGCGCTAATGGCGCAACTTATCACATTGCGCCAAGCGTATTGCGCGAGCTAGGTGCAACCGTCATTACTATCGGCTGTGAGCCGGATGGTATGAACATTAACGAGCAATGTGGTGCCACAGATGTTCGCTTGCTGCAAGAACGTGTTCTTGCCGAAAAAGCGCATGTTGGGCTGGCATTTGACGGCGACGGTGACCGGCTGATGATGGTCGATCACTTGGGTAATAAGGTTGATGGCGACCAGATCCTCTATATCATTGCTCGTGAAGGTCTACGTCAAGGCCAGCTGAAAGGCGGCGCTGTCGGCACTCTGATGAGCAATATGGGGTTGCAACTGGCGTTGAAGGAGCTGGGCATTCCGTTTGTTCGCGCTAAAGTAGGCGACCGCTACGTGCTGGAAGCTATGCAGGAAAAAGGCTGGAGAATTGGTGCTGAAAACTCAGGCCACGTAATCCTGTTGGATAAAACCACCACTGGTGATGGTATTGTGGCTGGTTTGCAGGTGCTGACTGCGATGGTGCGTAACCATATGAGCTTGCAGGATTTGTGCAGCGGTATGAAGTTATTGCCACAAATTCTGGTCAATGTGCGTTTCTCTGGTGATCATAATCCACTGAAATCAGATTCAGTTGAAGAAGTGACCCGCCAGGTTGAAAAAGAACTGGGCGACCGTGGCCGAGTTCTGTTGCGTAAGTCAGGTACTGAACCATTAATCCGAGTGATGGTTGAAGGTGATGCTGAAGAGGCACTGATTTCTGAAATGGCGAATCGGATTGCTGATGCGGTAAAAGCGGCAGGATAATGATTTTTTAGCGGGGGAGGGGGTTCTCTCCCCTGTAAATTATGCTGAAGTTGAATAACTTGACGTTTTTTTCCGCAAATAAACCTATGTAATGAAATTGCCCTTGCGTGTACTAGACGCTTTGGTTAGTATTCACACCCGCTTAAGTGGGTGAATAAGTCCCCCGCTTGATGGGTGAGAAGCATTTGGCATGCGGTGAACCCGCAAGGATACAGGTACAACTATGTACGAAGCTCTTCTGGTTATTTTCTTGCTGATTTCGATTGGGCTAGTTGCTCTGATCATGCTGCAGCAAGGTAAAGGCGCGGATATGGGAGCCTCATTCGGAGCAGGTGCTTCTGCAACTCTGTTCGGTTCGAATGGTTCCGGTAACTTTATGACCCGCATGACGGCTGTATTGGCGGCGCTATTTTTCGTCATTAGCTTGATTTTGGGCAATATGAGCACCAACCAGGGCAATAAAGGCAGCGAGTGGGAAAATCTGGGTCAGCCAGCAAAAGCTGAACAGACTACAGCACCAGTAGCGCCGACTAAGCCGAGTAGTGATATCCCGCAGTAATGTTTCAAAAGAAGTCAGTAGTCAGAAATAGAAAGAAAGTTTTAAAGTGGTTGTGACGACTTAATCAGTAAAAACAACCATTTGAATCAGTGCCGGGGTGGTGGAATTGGTAGACACGCTACCTTGAGGTGGTAGTGCCCGATTGGGCTTACGGGTTCAAGTCCCGTCCTCGGTACCAAATCAGACAGATAACTTGCTTTTTTGTCGTTATCAACGTAATATTTGCCACGTTTTCGGACGCGGGGTGGAGCAGCCTGGTAGCTCGTCGGGCTCATAACCCGAAGGTCGTCGGTTCAAATCCGGCCCCCGCAACCACT
Source organism: Yersinia sp. Marseille-Q5920 (assembly GCF_946902935.1). Classification (NCBI taxonomy): domain Bacteria; kingdom Pseudomonadati; phylum Pseudomonadota; class Gammaproteobacteria; order Enterobacterales; family Yersiniaceae; genus Yersinia; species Yersinia sp. Marseille-Q5920. Next base: position 131,256 of record NZ_CAMPQA010000007.1, read on the forward strand.
TTCCTAAAGTGTTTTTTTTCAAATGTTGTATTCGGTAGACCTCAGATACTTTCGATTTCAATTTGAAAAAAATACTTGTCAGAAAGTTGTACCGAAGCCGCTTTGCGGCAAACAGGGTCCAGTTGCATAAAGCCCCGAATTTCGGGGTTTTTTGTTATTTGACAGCAGAATCACTGGGCTATTAGGCCCTTTTTTTATGTCTTGGGGGTGGGCTTGTCCACATTAGAACAAAAGTTAACAGAGATAATTTCAGCACCGGTAGAGGCCTTAGGCTATGAATTAGTCGGCATCGAGTTCATCCGGGGGCGCCAATCGACGCTACGAATCTATATTGATAGTGACGACGGAATCACTGTTGATGCTTGTGCTGATGTCAGCCACCAGGTCAGCGCTGTCTTGGATGTCGAAGATCCCATTACGGTCGCTTACAACTTAGAAGTTTCCTCTCCGGGCCTTGAACGCCCAATGTTCACTGCTGAACACTATACTCGTTACCTTGGTGAAGAAGTTACTTTGGTGTTGCGTATGGCTATGCAGAACCGCCGTAAATGGCAGGGCATTATCAAAGCCGTTGATGGTGAAATGATCACGGTTACTGTGGATGGAAAAGATGAAGTGTTCGCGCTGAGCAACATCCAGAAAGCGAACCTGGTACCCCACTTTTAAAGTTTGGATGAGGCAACTAGGATGAACAAAGAGATTCTGGCTGTTGTAGAAGCAGTTTCCAATGAGAAATCCCTTCCGCGCGAGAAGATTTTTGAGGCGTTGGAAACCGCTCTAGCGACAGCGACCAAGAAAAAATACGAACAAGAAATTGAAGTTCGCGTCAGCATCGACCGTAAAACCGGTGATTTCGACACCTTCCGTCGTTGGGTTGCCGTTGATGAAGTCACGATGCCAACTCGCGAAATTACGTTAGACGCGGCTCAATATGAAGATCCATCGCTCCAGTTGGGCGATTATGTTGAAGATCAGATTGAATCTGTCACTTTTGACCGCATTACCACCCAAACTGCCAAGCAAGTTATCGTACAAAAAGTGCGTGAAGCAGAACGGGCTATGGTAGTTGAACAATTCCGCCAGTATTTAGGTGAGATTGTTACCGGCACGGTTAAGAAAGTTAACCGCGACAGTATTGCACTGGATCTGGGCCATAATGCCGAAGCTGTTATTAACCGCGAAGACATGTTACCGCGTGAAAACTTCCGCCCAGGCGACCGTATCCGTGGTGTTTTGTACGATGTTCGTCCAGAAGCTCGCGGTGCTCAGCTGTTTGTCAGCCGTTCACGCCCTGAAATGCTGATCGAACTGTTCCGCATTGAAGTGCCAGAAATCGGCGAAGAATTGATCGAAATTAAAGCCGCTGCCCGTGATCCAGGTTCGCGTGCTAAAATTGCGGTTAAAACCAACGACAAACGTATCGACCCGGTCGGTGCTTGTGTTGGTATGCGTGGTGCCCGTGTTCAAGCTGTTTCCAGCGAACTTGGCGGCGAGCGCATTGATATTGTATTGTGGGATGATAATCCAGCCCAGTTTGTTATTAATGCCATGGCGCCAGCTGATGTTGCGTCAATTGTGGTTGATGAAGACAAACACACAATGGATGTTGCCGTTGAAGCCAGTAACCTGGCACAGGCAATTGGCCGTAATGGCCAGAATGTGCGTTTAGCGGCACAGCTGAGTGGCTGGGAACTGAACGTAATGACGGCGGACGATCTTCAGGCGAAGCATCAGGCCGAGGCTCATGCCGCTATTGATACCTTCACCAAATATCTTGATATCGATGAAGACTTTGCCACCATCTTGGTAGAGGAAGGTTTCTCTTCTCTGGAAGAATTGGCTTACGTGCCAATGAAAGAACTTCTGGAAATCGATGGTCTTGACGAAGATACGGTTGAAGCGCTGCGTGACCGCGCCAAAGCTGCATTGACCACGCTGGCCCTGGCACAAGAAGAAAGTCTTGGCGACCAAAAACCCGCTGATGATCTGCTGAATCTGGCTGGTCTGGAACGTAGCATGGCATTTAAATTGGCTGCGCGCGGTGTGTGTACGCTGGAAGATCTTGCCGAGCAGGGTATCGATGATCTGGCAGATATTGAAGGGCTTAGCGATGAGCAAGCCGGCGAGCTGATAATGGCTGCACGTAATATCTGTTGGTTTGGCGATAACGCGTAATAAACTGTAGCAGGAAGGAACAGCATGACAGATGTAACCGTAAAATCGCTGGCAGCTGAGATTCAGACTCCAGTTGATCGCCTGGTACAGCAATTTGCTGATGCAGGGATCAAGAAGTCTGAAGTAGACTCAGTTACCCAGCAAGAAAAAGAAACATTGCTGGCGCACTTAAACCGTGAACACGGTAGTGCGCCTAATAAACTCACGTTGCAACGCAAAACGCGTAGCACCTTGAATATTCCGAGCACCGGCGGAAAAAGTAAATCGGTGCAAATAGAGGTCCGCAAGAAACGCACTTATGTAAATACGCCGGAAGCTGAACAAGCGAAAGCGGAAGAGCAGGCACAGCGTGAAGCGGAAGAGCAGGCACAACGTGAAGCGGAAGCAGCAGCGCAGAAAATCGCTGAAGAAAAAGCTAAACGAGCGGCCGAAGAACAAGCCAAACGTGAGGCCGCTGAAAAAGCTAAACGCCAAGCAGCGGAAAAAGAAAAAGTGACGAATCAACAAACCGACGAAAAAACCAAGCCAGCTCAGACTGATAAAGCACGCCGTGAAGCTGAAGCTGCCGAGCTGAAACGCTCTGTAGAAGAAGAAACACGCCGTAAGGTCGAGGAAGACGCTAAACGCGTTGCTGAGGAAGCCCGTAAAATGGCAGCCGAAAATGAAGGTAAATGGCCAGCACCTGTGACTGAGCAGACTGAATCTGCCGATTACCATGTGACCACCTCACAACATGCGCGCGCCGCGGAAGATGAAAACGACGCCAAAGTTGAAGGTGATCGCCGCAGCCGCACTCGTGGTGGTAAAGCAACTAAACAGAAGAAAGGCAATAAACTCTCCGAGTCTAAAGCTGATCGCGAAGAAGCACGTGCTGTTGGCCGTAAAGGCAAACGTAAACCAAGCACATTACAACAGAGCTTCAACAAGCCTGTTGTTGCCGTTAACCGCGATGTAGTGATTGGCGAGACGGTAACTGTTGCTGAACTGGCAAACAAAATGGCTGTTAAAGGCTCTCAGGTCATCAAAGCAATGATGAAACTGGGTGCAATGGCAACCATTAACCAGGTTATCGATCAGGAAACAGCACAGCTGGTTGCTGAAGAGATGGGCCACAAAGTTATCCTGCGTCGTGAAAACGAGCTGGAAGAAGCGCTGATGAGCGACCGTGATACCGGCGCTGAAGCTGCAGCTGAGCACCGCGCTCCAGTTGTGACCATCATGGGCCACGTTGACCACGGTAAAACTTCTCTGCTGGATTACATCCGCTCCACGAAAGTGGCGTCAGGTGAAGCCGGCGGTATTACACAGCACATCGGCGCTTATCACGTTGAAACTGAAAACGGCATGATCACTTTCCTGGATACACCGGGACACGCCGCGTTTACTTCAATGCGTGCCCGTGGTGCTCAGGCGACTGATATAGTGGTGCTGGTTGTTGCAGCCGACGATGGCGTGATGCCACAGACTATCGAAGCTATTCAGCATGCCAAAGCGGCGAACGTGCCAGTTGTGGTTGCTGTGAATAAAGTCGATAAGCCAGCCGCTGACCCAAGCCGTGTTAAAACTGAATTGATTCAATACGGTATTATATCCGAAGATTTTGGCGGCGATGTTCCATTCATCGAAGTCTCTGCGAAAGTCGGTACCGGTATTGATAATCTGCTGCAAGCAATTCTGCTGCAAGCTGAAGTCATGGAACTGAAAGCAGTTCGTACTGGCATGGCAAGTGGTGTTGTTATCGAATCCTTCTTGGATAAAGGCCGTGGCCCAGTTGCTACCGTGCTGGTTCAACAAGGTACGCTGAACAAAGGCGATATCGTACTGTGTGGCTTCGAGTATGGCCGTGTACGTGCGATGCGTGACGAGCTAGGCCGTGATATCACGTCTGCTGGTCCTTCTATTCCGGTTGAGATCCTGGGCTTGTCCAGTGTTCCAGCTGCTGGTGACGAAGTTACTGTTGTTCGTGACGAGAAGAAAGCCCGTGAAGTTGCACTGTATCGTCAGGGCAAATTCCGCGAGGTTAAGCTGGCTCGTCAGCAGAAATCTAAACTGGAAAACATGTTTGCTAACATGACCGAAGGTGAAGTTTCTGAACTGAACATCGTCATCAAATCTGACGTACAGGGTTCTTGTGAAGCTATCTGTGATTCACTAGAAAAACTGTCTACCGATGAAGTGAAAGTCCGCATTGTGGGTTCAGGCGTTGGTGGTATCACCGAAACTGACGCAACACTGGCCGCAGCTTCTGGCGCAATCATCCTTGGCTTTAACGTTCGTGCTGATGCTTCAGCGCGTCGTGTAGTAGAAACTGAAGGCTTGGATCTGCGTTACTACTCAGTCATTTATAGCTTGATTGATGAAGTTAAGCAGGCGATGAGTGGTATGCTGGCACCTGAGTACAAACAACAAATCATTGGTTTGGCTGAAGTTCGTGATGTGTTTAAATCACCGAAATTTGGCGCCATTGCTGGTTGTATGGTTACTGAAGGTGTGATTAAGCGTAATAATCCAATCCGTGTTCTGCGCGACAACGTGGTTATCTATGAAGGCGAGCTGGAATCTCTGCGCCGCTTCAAAGATGACGTTAGCGAAGTTCGTAATGGCATGGAATGTGGTATCGGCGTTAAGAACTACAATGACGTCCGTACGGGTGATGTGATCGAAGTCTTCGAAATTATCGAAATCAAACGTACTATCGATTAATCGCCTTAGATCTGCTTATATCCATTTGGGGGGCCTTGGCCCCCCAATTTGTCTGGAGAATCCAAATGGCAAAAGAATTCAGCCGTTCTCAGCGTGTTTCACAAGAAATGCAAAAAGAGATCGCACTCATCTTACAGCGCGAAATCAAAGACCCTCGTGTTGGCATGGCGACCGTGTCAGGTATCGAGCTATCTCGTGATTTGGCTTACGCTAAAGTCTTTGTGACCTTCCTGAATGTGTTAACTGACAATGCTGATCCGGATACAGTAAAAAATGGCATTAAAGCACTGCAAGATGCCTCCGGTTATATCCGCACTCTGCTGGGTAAAGCAATGCGCTTGCGTATCGTGCCAGAACTGACTTTCGCTTATGACAACTCTCTGATTGAAGGGATGCGGATGTCTAACCTGGTGACTAACGTCATCAAAAATGATGCAGAACGTCAGGTTAATCCAGGAAACGACGAGGAGAAGTAATGGGTCGTCCACGTCGTCGCGGCCGTGACATTAACGGCGTTCTGTTATTGGATAAGCCGCTGGGCCTCTCCTCTAATGACGTTTTACAAAAGGTAAAACGCCTCTTTAGCGCAAACCGCGCAGGTCATACTGGTGCACTTGATCCTTTGGCGACCGGTATGTTGCCTATCTGTCTGGGTGAAGCGACCAAGTTTTCCCAATTTTTGCTAGATTCAGATAAACGCTATCGTGTTGTGGCCCGTTTAGGTCAACGGACTGATACCTCGGATGCCGAAGGCGCATTAATCAGCGAGCGGGAAGTTAATGTCACGCAGGCGCAGATGGATGCCGCTCTGGACAGTTTCCGTGGTGATAGCCAGCAAGTGCCATCCATGTATTCTGCGTTGAAGCATCAAGGCAAGCCACTGTATGAATATGCCCGTCAGGGGATTGAAGTAGAGCGCGAAGCGCGCAGTATTACTGTGTACGAGCTGCTCTTTATCCGCTGGGAAGGTAATGACCTAGAGCTGGAAATTCATTGCTCTAAAGGGACTTACATTCGCACCATTGTTGATGATTTGGGTGAATTGTTGGGTTGCGGCGCGCATGTCAGTTATTTGCGCCGTTTGCAGGTAGCGACTTATCCAAGTGATCGTATGGTGACTTTAGAGCAGTTAACGGCGATGGTTGAAGCGGCACAAGCAGCAGAGCGTTCGCCAAATGCGGAACTGGATGCGCTGCTATTGCCGATGGACAGTGCAGTATTAAATTTCCCTGAAGTCAATCTGTTACCTGCTGTTGCTGCTTATATAAAACAAGGGCAGCCGGTGCATGTAGCCGGTGCGCCAGGCGAAGGAATGGTTCGTATCACTGAAGGTGAAGAGCGTAATTTCATTGGTATTGGCACCATTGCAGAAGATGGCCGAGTGGCTCCTAAGCGCTTGGTTGTGGAATATGCTGAGTAGGGCCTAGCGGCCTACCTTGCGATCCCGCAGTTCAAAGAGTAGAATAGTGCGGCTTACATATTGGGTTGCTGAATTAGAGATCGGCGCCTGTCTTAATTTATCTATATATTTATATTTGGAGTTGTATCATGTCTCTAAGTGTTGAAGCGAAAGCTAAAATCGTTGCTGACTTCGGTCGCGGTGCCAATGACACCGGTTCAAGCGAAGTTCAGGTTGCTCTGTTGACTGCTCAAATTAACCATTTGCAAAGTCACTTCTCCGAGCACAAAAAAGATCACCACAGTCGTCGTGGTCTGCTGCGTATGGTATCCACGCGTCGTAAGCTGCTGGACTACCTGAAGCGTGAAGACATATCGCGTTATGCTTCCCTGATCGAGCGTCTGGGTCTGCGTCGCTAAGTCTGCGAGTTTCGGGAGAAAGGGGCCAAATTGGCCCCTTTTTTCTAAGAAGCAATGATAAAATACGTTAGTATATTGTTGTTGTTCTATATTTTAAAAAAAGGATCTTCCGGTGCAGAGGTTCGCGCGGCTAATGAGAGACTTTAACTCAATGGGAGTTAAGGGTTGTCATTAGTCGCGAGGATGCAGTGTGAAGGTATTAGTAACAGGTGGATGAGATCGTCAATACGATCCGGCACCGCATAGTATAAGGATACTATTTTGCTGACTCCGATTATTCGTAAATTCCAGTACGGCCAACATACCGTCACCATCGAAACTGGCATGATGGCTCGTCAGGCAACTGCTGCTGTAATGGTAAGCATGGATGACACAGCAGTATTCGTCACTGTTGTTGGCCAAAAGAAAGCCAAACCAGGCCAGAGCTTCTTCCCTCTGACAGTTAACTATCAGGAGCGTACTTACGCTGCTGGTCGTATCCCAGGCAGCTTCTTCCGTCGTGAAGGCCGCCCAAGTGAAGGCGAAACACTGACTTCACGTCTGATTGACCGTCCGATTCGCCCACTGTTCCCAGACAGCTTCCTGAATGAAGTTCAGGTTATTGCGACTGTTGTTTCGGTTAACCCACAAATTAACCCAGATATCGTGGCATTGATTGGTGCATCAGCTGCGCTAAGCCTGTCAGGTATTCCATTCAACGGCCCAATCGGTGCTGCGCGCGTTGGCTTTATCAACGACCAGTACGTGCTGAACCCAACCACTGACGAGCTGAAAGAAAGCCGTCTGGACTTGGTTGTTGCCGGTACTGCTGCTGCAGTATTGATGGTTGAATCAGAAGCTCAAATTCTGTCTGAAGATCAAATGTTAGGCGCGGTTGTCTTCGGTCACGAACAACAACAAGTTGTGATTGAAAATATCAACGCTCTGGTTGCTGAAGCGGGCAAACCGAAGTGGGATTGGCATGCAGAACCAGTGAATGAAGCGCTGCACGCGCGTGTTGCTGAGTTGGCTGCTGCTCGTCTGGGTGACGCATACCGTATCACCGAGAAACAAGAGCGTTACACACAAGTTGATGCTATCAAAGCTGACGTGACTGAAGCGCTGTTAGCGCAAGACGATACTTTAGATGCTGCTGAAATTCAGGATATCCTGGGCAGTGTTGAGAAAAACGTCGTGCGTAGCCGTGTATTAGCTGGCGAGCCGCGTATTGATGGCCGCGAAAAAGATATGATCCGTGGTCTGGATGTGCGTACCGGCGTATTGCCACGTACTCATGGTTCTGCGTTGTTCACCCGTGGCGAAACTCAGGCACTGGTTACTGCAACATTGGGTACTGCACGTGATGCACAAAATATTGATGAGCTGATGGGTGAGCGTACTGACTCATTCCTGCTACACTATAATTTCCCTCCATATTGTGTTGGTGAAACCGGTATGGTTGGCTCACCGAAACGTCGTGAGATTGGCCATGGCCGTCTGGCAAAACGTGGTGTGTTGGCAGTAATGCCAAGCCCGAGTGAATTCCCTTACACGATTCGTGTGGTTTCTGAAATCACCGAGTCTAACGGTTCTTCCTCAATGGCTTCTGTTTGTGGTGCTTCTCTGGCCTTGATGGATGCAGGTGTGCCGATTAAAGCCGCTGTTGCCGGTATCGCAATGGGCTTGGTTAAAGAAGACGAAAACTTTGTGGTGCTGTCTGACATTCTGGGTGACGAAGATCACTTGGGCGACATGGACTTTAAAGTAGCCGGTAGCCGTGACGGTATCACCGCATTGCAAATGGATATTAAAATCGAAGGTATCACCCGCGAAATCATGCAGGTGGCTCTGAACCAAGCTAAGGGTGCGCGTCTGCACATTCTGGGTGTTATGGAACAGGCTATCAGCACACCGCGTGGCGATATCTCTGAGTTCGCGCCACGCATCTACACCATAAAAATCAATCCTGAGAAAATCAAGGATGTGATCGGTAAAGGTGGTTCAGTGATCCGTGCGTTGACTGATGAAACCGGTACTACCATTGAGATCGGCGATGATGGCACCATTAAGATTGCGGCAACCGACAGCGAAAAAGCACAGCATGCTATCCGCCGTATCGGAGAGATTACTGCCGAAATCGAAGTAGGTCGTATCTATAATGGTAGTGTGACCCGTATTGTTGACTTCGGTGCATTTGTGGCCATTGGTGGCGGTAAAGAAGGTCTGGTTCACATTTCTCAAATCGCTGACAAGCGTGTTGATAAAGTGACTGACCATCTGCAAATGGGCCAGGAAGTTCCAGTGAAAGTAATAGAAGTTGATCGTCAGGGACGTATTCGCCTGAGTATCAAAGAAGCTTTAGAAACTGCCACTCCTGCTGTAGAAACTCCGGCAGCTGAGTAATTAGTATTCCACAGCTCCTTGCTGATGAGTGAGGGGCTGTGTTATCTCGAGGGCAGGATGCTCTTGTATTAAACAAATGGATGAAAGGATATTTATCCAATGTTTGTCTTCGGGAGTAGGAAATGAAGCCTTTCTTGCGCTGGTGTTACGTTGTGACAGCACTGATGCTGGCAGGATGCAGCAACCATGATTGGCGTAAAGACGAGGTGTTGGCAATTCCGTTGCAACCTACGTTGCAGCAGGAAGTGATTCTGGCGCGCATGGAACAAATCCTTGCAAGTCGGGCACTTACGGATGATGAGCGCGCGCAGCTTTTATATGAGCGCGGAGTGCTGTATGATAGCCTCGGGCTACGGGCACTAGCGCGAAATGATTTTTCGCAAGCGTTAGCTATTCGTCCTGATATGCCAGAAGTTTTTAACTATCTGGGCATTTATTTAACGCAGGCAGGCAATTTTGATGCTGCCTATGAAGCGTTTGATTCTGTACTAGAGCTTGATCCAACTTACAATTACGCGCGTTTAAACCGGGGTATCGCTCTGTATTATGGCGGTCGACTCCCGTTGGCGCAGGATGATCTGCAGGCGTTTTATCAAGACGATCCAAATGATCCCTTCCGTTCGTTATGGCTGTATCTGGTGGAAAGAGAAATCGATCCTAAGACAGCTGCAGTAGCGCTACAACAGCGCTATGAAAAATCGGACAGAGGGCAATGGGGATGGAATATTGTCGAATTCTACTTGGGCACAATCAGCGAAAAAACGCTGATGGAACGGCTCAAGGCAGATGCAATGGATAACACTTCGCTCGCTGAGCATCTCAGTGAAACTGACTTCTATTTAGGTAAACATTACCTAAGTCTGGGGGACAAGAACACTGCTTCGGCGCTGTTCAAACTGACGGTAGCTAACAACGTTCATAACTTTGTTGAGCACCGCTATGCATTGTTGGAATTGGCGCTTTTGGGCCAAGAACAAGACGACCTATCGGAATCGGACCAGCAATAGCTGACGAACAATTATTAGCCTGATATACCTTGGTTTTTACCAACGTTAATCACCCTAACAGGTGATGGCCTTTTTGTTCGTTTTATAATCTAATTTGAGCCGGTTCACACTTTTCAATGAAAATGACTGAAAATTTTCTCGACGAGTTATGTAGACTGGCTGCCATTATTAATGAGGCACGTGTACATGACTACTGAGCTTGAAACCTCTTTTGCTGATCTGGGGCTGTCCGCTCCAATTCTTTCCGCTCTGACTGATCTTGGTTATGAAAAACCATCTCCTATTCAGTTGGAATGTATTCCACACCTGTTGAACGGCCGTGATGTTCTCGGCATGGCACAAACCGGTAGTGGTAAAACAGCCGCATTTGGTCTGCCGCTGTTGCACAACATTGACCCAACATTGAAAGCGCCACAGGTACTGGTGTTAGCACCGACCCGTGAGTTGGCTATTCAGGTTGCACAGGCACTGACCGATTTTTCAAAACACATGAACGGCGTTAACGTGGTGGCCCTGTACGGCGGTCAGCGTTATGACGTTCAATTACGCGCTTTGCGCCAAGGGCCACAAGTTGTTGTCGGCACCCCAGGTCGTCTGTTAGACCACCTGAAACGCGGTACTCTTAACCTATCCAACCTGAGCGGTTTAGTGTTGGATGAAGCAGATGAAATGCTGCGTATGGGCTTTATCGAAGACGTCGAAACTATCATGGCGCAGATCCCAGCAGAACATCAGACTGCACTGTTCTCTGCTACCATGCCAGAAGCGATTCGTCGTATCACCCGTCGCTTTATGAAAGAGCCACAGGAAGTCCGCATTCAGTCTAGCGTGACGACCCGCCCTGACATTAGCCAGAGTTTCTGGAGAGTTGGTGGTGGTTATAACAAGAAAGAAGCATTGGTTCGTTTCTTGGAATCTGAAGATTTCGATGCAGCCATCATCTTCGTGCGTACTAAAAATGCGACGCTGGAAGTTGCAGAAGCTCTGGAACGTAGTGGTTACAACAGCGCTGCATTGAACGGCGACATGAACCAGGCGCTGCGTGAGCAGACACTGGATCGCCTGAAAGATGGCCGTCTGGATATCCTGATTGCGACTGATGTTGCTGCTCGTGGGCTGGATGTTGAACGTATCAGCTTGGTTGTAAACTATGATATCCCTATGGATTCAGAGTCTTATGTTCACCGTATCGGCCGTACTGGTCGTGCGGGTCGTGCAGGCCGCGCGTTACTGTTCGTCGAGAACCGTGAACGTCGTCTGTTACAGAACGTTGAACGTACCATGAAGCTGACTATCCCTGAAGTCCAATTGCCAAACGCAGAAGTACTGGGCGAACGTCGCTTAGCCAAATTTGCGGATAAAGTCAGCAAACAGTTGGAAAGCAGTGATTTGGATATGTACCGTGCGTTGCTGGCTAAGATGCAACCAGAAGAAGGGTTTGATATTGAAACTCTGGCTGCTGCACTGCTGAAAATGGCACAGGGCGAACGTCCTCTGATCTTGCCTCCAGAAGCACCGCGTCGTCCACAGCGTGAATTCAATTCTCGCGATGACCGTGGTAGCGATCGCGGCCGTGATCGCAATGACAGCCGTCGTGAACCTCGCTCTGACAGCCGTGACGGTGGCGAGCGTCCAGCACGTCGCGAACGTCGTGATGTTGGTGAGATGGAACTGTACCGCATTGAAGTGGGTCGTGATGATGGTGTTGAAGTTCGTCATATCGTTGGCGCTATCGCTAACGAAGGTGATATCAGCAGCCGTTATATCGGCAACATCAAGCTGTTTGCTTCGCATTCAACTATCGAGCTGCCAAAAGGCATGCCGGGCGAAATGTTATCTCACTTCACCCGTACCCGTATCCTGAACAAGCCGCTGAACATGCAGCTGTTGGGTGATGCACAGCCGCATGAGCGCCGTGAGCGCCCAGCGGGTGGTAACGGTGGTGGTGAGCGCCGTGGTGGTGCTGGCCGTTCAGCCGGTGGCGAACGTCGTGAAGGCGCAGGTGCTCCTCCTCGTCGTTCATTCGGCAGCGACCGTGCTCCAGCTGGTGGTGGCGAACAACGTCGTGGCAATCGTGATGGTCAGCGCTCAGCTGCACCAGCACCACGTCGCGATGATGCCGCAGCGCCAGCCGCACCCGCTCGCCGTCGTTTCGGTGATGCATAAGTCTTAGTCATCTTTGATGATTAAAAAAAACCAGCCCTCGGGCTGGTTTTTTTATGTCTGCGATATTCAACCTGTGAATGAATTACAGCCGCTCGGCGGGTTGCAAGTCTTGCTGCAAACTGGCAACTATTTCAAATGAATACAATCGTGCTTGATGATCAAAAATCTGGCCATTGACCATCAATTCATCGGCCTGAGTTTCCCGCAATAGTGACTGAAGCCCGTGCCGGACTTTACTTTTATCGCCAATGATAGACAGGCGCAGCGCTTGGTCGACACCAAACTGTTCGGCTGGCGAGCAGATTTTTTCCATATCGTCGATAGGCGGCGGCAACTGGCCCGGTGTGCCACGGCGCAGATTGACAAACTGTTGCTGCATCGAGGTAAACAGAAAACGGGCATCACGCTCAGTATCTGCGGCGACGACATTCACACACACAATCGCATAAGGTTTTGGCCACTGAGTGGAGGGTTTGAAATTCTCCCGATACAGTTTGAGCGCCTGGAATAGCATGTCTGGTGCAAAATGCGAGGCGAAAGCAAAGGGCAGGCCCATGGCGGCGGCCAATTGCGCACTATACAGGCTAGAACCCAGCAGCCACAGCGGGACATGCAAACCCTGGCCGGGGACGGCTTGTACCGCTTGCCCTGGTTGCGCATCGGCAAAGTAGTTTTGCAGTTCGCGTACATCGGACGGGAAATTATCCACCTCACCAGAGAGATGGCGGCGTAGCGCCATCATAGTGCGCTGATCACTGCCGGGGGCCCGGCCAAGGCCGAGATCGATGCGGTCAGGATACAGCGAGGCAAGGGTACCAAACTGCTCAGCAATCACCAGTGGCGAATGGTTTGGCAGCATAACACCGCCAGAACCGACGCGGATGGTGCTGGTGCCACCGGCAATATAGCCAATCAGCACGGAGGTCGCGGCGCTGGCAATGCCAGTCATATTATGATGTTCAGCCAGCCAATAGCGGTGATATCCCCACTTTTCAGTATGTTGAGCTAAATCCAGCGAGGCATGAAATGCATCTCGTGGGGTCTTACCCAGTGCTATTGGTGATAAATCGAGAACCGAAAGCGGTACTGGCGAGCTATCTGCCATAGAAACGTTGTTATCATTCATAGAATCGTCCATCTTAACCTTAGTCGAGTCGCTTGAAGGGCGAGCGCGTTTATTGATAACCGCATTGATTTTAAAGAGATAACTACGGATTACTATATTCACCATGTGAATAAATCACAGCCATAACAGCCATGCATGAATAAGAGCATAATCGAAATAGTGTCTTTCGGGAGGGGAATAAATGCGGCCTGAAAGGGGACAGATTGTCTGCGTGAATAATCAATGTGAATAAATGGGGAGCCGTGGCCCCCCGCCTAATCTATTAGGACACCAATTCTAGCCCGGCTAATCGCCGCCAGTAGCCGTTACAATCGGCTTTATTGGCCAAGGTCAGGGGAACTAAACCTTGCTCGTTGGCGCGGAACTGGTCGATAACATTCAGTGTATCAATACCTTGTGGCGAAAGACGGACGATATCCACCAAACCTTGCATGGAAATCAAATCATTACCGAGGTTATAGCAGTAGCCACTCTGAGTTTGAATGCCATTGAGAATAAACACCTGCTGCTCTTCTTGTGACCGCACTGGCCGCCCTTGTGGGTACTTAATGCAGCAAGTTTCACATTGGTCTTTAGCTAGATTTTCTGAACGCGCAGTAAAACAGCGGGCAGAATAAGCCAATGGCAGATGGCCGTAGCTCAACACTTCGACTTCAAACTGATTGCGGAACCCCAGCTCTTCACACTGTTGCAGCACATTAGCCAGCCAATCGCGAGATAGCTCAACTGGCATACACCAGCGCATCATCCCCTGGCGATGTAAAATCCGCAGGGTATAAGCGTTGTAGCAATTGAGTGCATGACCGGCCACAAACGGCAAACCGCGTTCGGCCGCCATATTCACCGCACCCAAATCATTCGCTTCCAGCAAGAATTCGCCGTTTTCCACATAGCGCTTTAGTTCATTTAACTCTGATGGCGCTTGCAACAAGGCGAGAGTGGAAATCACCACCTGCTTACCGCTGGCGGCAACTTCTTTGGCTAAAGCTAACCAATCACCCACTTTCATTTCGCGGCGCTTGGTGCAAACATTCTCACCAAGATAAATGATATCGGCGCTGCTGCTGACTGCGGCCTGATAAAAAGCTTCAATATCGGTTTTTGGCCAGTAATAGAGCACTGCGCCTAAGGCGTACTTCATATTTCCTCCGGCTACTGCCACTTACGATGATAAGCGCCCAGGGTGGTTTGGGTGCCTTCGGACATTGCGCCCAGTTGTTCCATCCATTCTGCTTTAGCAGAAAATTGCGCAGGGTTTGCCTGATAGCGGTCAATTGCCTGCCGCCATACTTTGGCGACCTGGCTGACATAAGCCGGGCTGCGCTGACGCCCTTCAATTTTCACTGAGGCAATATTGGCGGCAAATAATTCTGGTAGCAGTTCAAGGGTATTCAGGCTGGTCGGCTCTTCCAGTGCATGATAGCGCTGGCCATCCACCAGATAGCGCCCTTTACACAGGGTCGGATAACCGGCGTTTTCGTTATCTTCATAACGGTCGATCAGCACCTCATTGAGGCGAGATTCCATCCCTTGCGGGGTTTGCTGCCAGCGAACAAAGCGCGCTGGTGAACAGGCACCCACGGTATTGGGGGATTCACCGGTCAAATAGGATGAAAGATAACAGCGGCCTTCGGCCATAATGCACAAGCTACCAAAGGCAAAGACTTCCAGCGGCACCGGGCTGGTGCGGGACAATTGCTTAACCTGATGCATGGATAGCACGCGCGGTAAAACGACCCGTGCCACATCAAAATGGCGTTGATAGAAACGGATAGCTTCATCATTGGTCGCAGATGCTTGCACCGACACGTGGCGCTCAACCTCTGGGTAGCGTTCAGCGGCATATTCCAACATGGCCAAATCCGCTAAAATCAGAGCATCGGCCCCCAGTTGCGCCGCCATATCCACCGCTCGCTGCCAACGGGAATAGCCGTCGGGGTGGGCGAAAGTATTAATAGCGATATGTAATTTGCGCTTGCGGCTGTGAACGTAATTGACCGCTTCCTGTAGCTTTTTCTCGGTGAAATTCAGTCCGGCAAAATGGCGGGCGTTAGTATCATCTTTCAAGCCGATATAAACTGCGTCAGCACCATTATCAATTGCGGCCTTTAATGCGGGTAAATTGCCGGCAGGACAAAGCAGCTCCATAGAATTTTCCCTATCCGAAGATGATATTAGAATATAGCGAAGGGCGATTTTAGTTAACCTGCTGTGAACTGACCTTGATTTAGGGCAGTTTCTTTGGCATTGGCACCATTCTCCTGATATTTAGCAAGACTTTCAGAGACAACTTGGTGCAAAATTTATCGATATAACATATTTATCTGGATTTAGAGGAGTCACCGCCTGTGTTGGGAGAACTACGAGCGCGCCTTGTGCGCCAAGGGCCTGCGCTGCTGCGGGGTCCGTTAAAATTGACACCATTTGCCTTACAGCGCCAGGTACTAGAACAGGTGTTGGGTTGGCAATTCCGTCAGGCACTGCTGGACGGTGATTTGGAATTTTTAGAATCTCGCTGGTTAAAAATTGAAGTGCGCGATCTCGCATTGCAATGGTTTATGACGGTAGAAAGCGGTAGGCTGGTGGTCAGCCAACAGGCTGAGGCAGATGTTAGCTTTAGTGGTGATGCCAACGATCTGATTTTGATCGCTGCCCGTAAAGAAGATCCGGATACACTGTTTTTTCAGCGCCGGTTGCGAATTGAGGGGGATACCGAATTGGGCCTGTATGTGAAAAATCTGATGGATGCCATTGAATTGGAATCCATGCCGACGCTACTGCGAGTAGGTCTGCAACAATTGGCTGAATTTATTGAAGCAGGTCAGCAAGAGGGTGCGGTGGGTGCTTCCCGTACATTAGCATCATGCTGATCCGGGTTGAAATTCCAGTCGATGCGCCGGGGATTGACACCTTATTGCGCGAGGCATTCAAGCGAGATGATGAAGCGGAATTGGTGCAACAACTGCGCGAGGACGGCTTACTGACGCTGGGTGTTGTGGCGACGGATGATGAGGGCGGTGTGGTTGGTTATGTCGCATTCAGCCCGGTAGATGTGGGCGGTGAGGACCGGCAATGGGTTGCGCTGGCTCCGCTGGCAGTGGAGGATGGCCTGCGTCGGCAAGGTCTGGCGGAGAAGCTGGTCTATGAAGGTCTCGACTCTCTGAATGAGTTTGGCTATGCCGCTGTCGTGGTATTAGGTGAGCCAGCTTATTATCAGCGTTTTGGTTTTGTTCCTGCCACCCGTCATCAATTAACCTGCCGTTGGCCTGATACTGAAGAAGCCTTTCAGGTGTATGCGTTGGCAGACGATGCACTGACTGACGCTGATGGCGAAGTGGTGTTTTCTGCGCCGTTTAATCGGTTCTAACCTCTAGCAGAGATACCAATGAAGAAGGCTGGCTCATCACCAGCTTTTCTTTTTGCTGCTTACTAAGCTGTTTCACCCGATATTCTAGTTTTAAGGCAGTTGAACGATCCCCTGCTTCACAATGAAATACCAGCGCTAACTCCCCCTTGCCCCGCAGCGCTTTTGCGCCTTTTCCTGCTTGATGTTGCGTGAGTCTTCTGGCCACATCAGTGGTAATGCCGGTATACAGCATGCCGCTGGCGGTGCGCAGCAAATAAAGATGCCAAAGGCTGTCCGACATAATCTTATTCCAGTCCGGGGTGGCGGTTAGGAACATTATTACCGGAATTTCCTATTGCATCCTGACTTTTTTATCTGCTGGCACCTGATCAGTTTAAATTGGCCCTATCTTGCTCGATATGAGCCATTCTGTTGCTTATTTAGTCTTTGCTGCAAACTCAAAGCGCGGTGAAACCAAGCCGTACAGTGTCCAACCAAGGAACGTCACAATCGCGCCCCACGTCATGGCTTCCTGACCAGAACTGTAAAGCGCATAGAAGCTGTACATTGCACCAATAAAGGCAATGATATTGGCTTTGCGCGCTTTGGCTGGTGGAACATTGGCAGTTTTCTGAATAATCACCAGCGCTGCCATAGATAGAATGTATGGGATGATATTGGTCACGACCGCCAGATTGACCAGCACATTGAATTGTTTATTCAATGACGGGCTAATGGTCATTAGCGACAAGACACTCTGGATGACAACAATGGTCAGCATCCCTTTGATTGGCGCATTAGCTTTGCTGACTTTAGAGAAAATTTTCGGGAAGAAACCTTCATCAGCAGAGGATTTAAAGACCTGAGCAATGGTGAACTGCCAGCCGAGCAATGAACCGACACAAGACATAATCATCAATGCCATGATGATTTTACCCACGGCTGGGGTAAACATATAAGCGAATGCCAGGCCAAACGGCGCAGTTGAGTTCGCCAAATCCATATTCGGCACAATACCGGCGATGACGTTGGTCGAAATAATGTAGATAACTGCTGCACCTAAAGTCCCGCCCAATACCGCGATCGGAACGTTACGTTCAGGGTTTTCTACTGCATCGGTGTTGGCACAGGCAGATTCCAATCCCAGA
The DNA here is from genome assembly GCF_946902935.1 of Yersinia sp. Marseille-Q5920. Classification (NCBI taxonomy): domain Bacteria; kingdom Pseudomonadati; phylum Pseudomonadota; class Gammaproteobacteria; order Enterobacterales; family Yersiniaceae; genus Yersinia; species Yersinia sp. Marseille-Q5920. The sequence continues at coordinate 149,127 of NZ_CAMPQA010000007.1, forward strand.
AAAGCCCATAACGTCATAGAGATAGAAGAGCCGATAGCTTCAAAGGTCGGCACGTTATGTGGATTCCATGCTGCCATATAGGCCGAGCCGCTAAACCAGAACCAGCCCACAATAGAGATGCCTACCACCGGGATAATGACCCCCCAGATAGTGACGCTGCTGATTTGTCCGGTAATGCGCGCGCCACCGAAGTTAGCCACAGTTGCCAACCACAACACGCCGATGGTGGCGATACAAATACCGAGTGGCGTTAAAGTGGTACCCAGTAATTCTGTCCCGTACCCGACGGCTGATATCGCAATGGCGATATTGGCAATCAACAGGGATGCACCATAGGTATAGTTGGCCATAAAGTTGCCGGATTTGCCGAACGCGTATTCTGCATAACCGCCCATCCCCCCTGATTTGCGGCTGAACATCCCGCACTGAGCAAAGGCGTAAGCCAGTGCCATAGAACCCACTGCGGTAACTAACCACGAAACGATAGAAATCGTCCCAACTTCGGCGAGTTTGGTTGGCAGCATAATTATGCCGGACCCCATCATATTGACGGCGGTCAGAATAGTCAGCTGGACGACTCCCATCTTATTATTTGTTTTACTCATTTTTATTATCTCTTTTAAAATTTCAGAGACTGCGGGGATAATTCCCCGCAGGTTTGAGTTATTTATTTTTCATCATATAGCCGTATGCACGGTTCCATCCGTCTTCATCGACTTGTAAATAAACACCTTGTAATTCAGGTGCAAAACCGGGCAATAAATTAATACTTTCTTCAAGTGCCAAGAAATAACGTTGAGCTGCGCCGCCCCAAACTTCACCAGGGACAACACACAATACTCCCGGTGGGTAAGGAAGTGCGCCTTCAGCGGCAATTCGACCTTCTGCTTTGCACAATGGTACTAATTCGGCATGTCCACGGACGAATTCAATATTGGCATCCTGAGGATTCATCACGACTTTAGGGAAATATTGTTTGCGGAACATTTCTTTTTGCAGTTGTTTCACATCATAGCTGACATAAAGATCATGCATTTCCTGACATAGTTTTCCGATGGTATATCCTTTATAACGAGTTTCGTTATTACGATAAACAGTTGGTAATACCTCACTTAATAATGCATCTTCTTCAATAAAACGTTCAAAACGAGCAATTTGCGCCACCAAGTGTTGCATTTTTGCCAAGTCTTCTGCTGGCGTTAATAAGAACAGGATGGAGTTAAGGTCACATTTTTCTGGCACGATGCCATTTTCACGCAGGAAGTTAGCTAGAATAGTCGCTGGAATACCCGATGCAGTATATTCGCCAGTATTGGTATCAATCCCAGGTGTGGTTAATAATAGTTTGCATGGGTCAACAAAATATTGTGATTCTTCGTAGCCTTCAAAAGCATGCCATTTTTCGCCCGGAATAAAATTAAAGAAGCGTAAATCTTGTGCCATGGCATTGGTGTCATATTGTTGCCAAGGTTTACCGTCAACCTCTACCGGAACAAAAGGTTTAATCATGTTACAGGTATTTAAAATCATTTTACGGGCTTCAATACCAGTCTTAACACAATCTAACCACATACGCTGGCCACTTTTTCCTTCATGCATTTTCGCATTAACATCTAATGCTGCGAATAATGGATAAAATGGGCTGGTGGATGCATGTAACATAAAGGCATTATTAAAACGCTTATGGTTACAATAACGATCTTGGCCTTTAATATGTTTATCTTTCTTATGAATTTGCGAAGTTTGTGAGAAACCAGCCTGTTGTTTATGCACTGATTGTGTAACGATAATGCCCGGATCATTTTCATTCAGTTCAAGCAATAATGGTGAACAATCTTTCATCATCGGAATAAATTGTTCATAGCCCACCCAAGCGGAGTCGAACAGAATATAATCGCAAAGGTGACCAATTTTATCCACGACCTGACGGGCATTATAAATAGTGCCGTCATAAGTCCCCAATTGAATAATGGCCAGACGGAATGGGCGAGCTTCATTGGCCCGGTCAGGCGCTACGGCACGTATTTGTTCGCGCAGGTATTTTTCTTCGAAACAGTGGGCATCAATACCGCCGATAAAGCCGAACGGGTTACGGGCAGTTTCCAGATACACCGGTGTTGCCCCAGCTTGAATCAGTGCGCCATGGTGGTTGGATTTGTGATTATTGCGGTCAAATAGCACCAGATCACCACGGGCTAACAGAGCATTGGTTGCCACTTTATTAGAGGCAGAAGTCCCGTTCAGGACGAAATAAGTTTTATCGGCATTAAATACTTTTGCTGCATGTTTTTGAGCATCACAAGGTGCGCCTTCATGAATAAGCAAATCACCTAATTTGACGTCAGCATTACACATATCAGAACGGAAAATAGTTTCTCCGTAGAAGTCAAAAAATTGACGACCAGCTGGATGTTTACGGAAGAATTGCCCTCCTTGGTGCCCTGGGCAGGCAAAAGTAGAATTTCCCATTTCTACATATTTTTTTAATGTATTGAAGAAGGGCGGCAATAATTCTTTCTCATATTTTTCAGCGGCGGATTCCAGCTGTTTACCGTAAAAATCAGTATTGTCACCGCACAGCTCAAACACCCCATTTAAAGACGGTAATACATCAGTATTTAGTTCTTCTTCACAACAAACCGCCGCAAAAATAGGAATATCCAGACCTAATGAATGAATGTTTTCAATGACATCATTATTAATATCCTGAACAGAAAGCACCACAGCAGCAACATCAGTAAAGTCTGTGTGTAAAACATCTACTACTTCGCGTTGAGTTTCAAAGCAGGGTATTGCTGAGGTACTTGCCGCGATATTTAACTTTTTCATTTATTTTTCTCTCTTTTTTTATTTAGGGTATATGAACCCGTCCAACATTTTTTCAAGTTGGATTTAGTCGTTTAATAAATTCTGTGTATAGCAATCCGTATCAATGAATTAATATTCATTAATAAATAGTTTGCTTGTCTGCGCACACGTTGCCTTTATATCATTCATTTCTTTGGTATAAAAAAGGACTGAATTTAAGGCGCAGTTGTCCTTATGTCATGAAGCATCAATGACAAAGGTGACATTAATTTTTTACGAGATAGCTATGTTTCTGCTGAAAGACGTAAACATCGCACTAATAGAGATTGAGTCATAAAATGCACCCATCTGTTAGGCATGGAAATATTACGATTGTTCGTCTTTTCGAATAACGCAGACAATAGTTAACATTACGCCAAGGTAAGAACACGCTTTTCGTCGCTGTTAAAAATTGAGCATAGACAATGACTATCCAATAAAAATGGATGTCATCGCAGGAGGGAGATTATCTATAATGGTAATAAGAAAAATTAAAATAACTACGGTGTGCGGGCATCATTAAATGCGTTGTTCGCCTTATATGTGCCATTTTCTTGTTGTTATTTTCCATTTGTGTAAGGTCTCTGGTTTTTTAAACAAATTTCTGGTTTTAAACAAGGTTGCCGTTTTAAACAAGGTTTTCAAAAAATGAACTGATGGCGGCTATTCTAGTCATAACACTCATTCGTTCTGTGATTTGGGTCACGTTTTTATCCGATTTTTAAATGCCTTTTGACTAAAAAATGAATAAATAACTATTTTTATTCGTTTTTAACGGTATTTATTCAAAACTGTACTGGATGTTATGCAATACAGTAAGATTATATTTAACATGGCAGATACATTGGCGGGTTTATTATTATGCGATTGCCAGCAATGAGTGCGGCTTCTTAATAGATTTTGTATTTTATTTGTTAATCTATAATTATTTGTTACATCCGAACTTATACGCTTATTTTGCATATAAATTCATATGTATCTTATGCAGTAAATGCTAACTAAATCACGTTATCAGGCTGTTTCTCGCCATAAATCCTTTTCTATGGGGGGATGTGCTGGGAATGTCTCTGCTAAAAGAGATAAGTATCGACACAGAGGGGCAATGATTGCCCCATCCGGAATAAAATTAACTGAATAGCGGTAGGTTACTGTCGGTAAAGGGAATTTTTACCTGTATAACCTGCTGTTGACGAGTTAATTTGATGGATAATATCTCGCCATTATTGTCCACTTGAACATCCAACAGTGGGTCGTGGTTATTCATATCAAATACGCAAGTGACCAGTGACTCGGGTTGATGATGACGTAAAACCAGATAACTGATATCACGCACTGACGGGTTTGCTGGTGCCAGCCCTTGGAATAGGGTGGCATCCGCAGCGAGCCAAAGTGATAATGGGTGTGCTGCTGCTGTTTGATAGTGGCACTGAATCACGCCATTAAGTGGTTGGGCGGTAACCTGATGTAAATATTGCATCGGCCCACTGTTACTGAAGGTGGTACTTTCCCCGACTGATTCCATTGCCATGCCGTCAATATGCAGTGTCCAGCTCCACTCTTGCTGATGTGGATTAATGATACTGCTGAGGTCAATAATGGCGTCATCCAGCCACAAAATACGGCGACGGAATTTTACATCGCGATAAGCTTCGCAATCCCATTGAACACGAGTATGGCTGTCTAACTCGGGCGCTTTTTTACGCCAATCTACCTCTGTATCCAACCAACTAAATTTTGCCGATTGATGCCAGTTATGAATCACCGGCACAGCGGGCGGCTGATTTGCCTGGTTAATACTAAGCGTATTGTGAGTGGCGCTATTTTTGTAGTAACCATAATGTAGCTGCGCGCCATAACCAGTGGTGCCTAAATCCGGCAGAATTTCGTGCCCTTGCTCAAACAGAATTAAATTTAGCCGATCATAATGATCGTGTTCACCTCCGTAAGGGCTGTGTTTTACCAACAAAGCACGACCAGACTGCGGTTGGCGCAAGATGGTCAGCCCGCAATCCGGTGCATGCAGTGTATCTGTTGGAATGACATCAATCATTTGTGGTGGTAATTCTTCAACGCCATACAGCAGAGCATCCAAATTTAGGCGCGGCTCATGGCGATAAATATGCTGTAGGGCGGCAGCATATTCATCATTACCATAAGTTTTAAAAGCAAACTCATACAAATGGGCATGATTGAGTTGCTCTTGACCCGCAGTACAATCATTGATGCGCGGGAATGTGCCATCGGGCATCAGCAGTTTTAAAGGGAAGCTGAGCATATCGCGGTAATAAGGTAACGCCAGCAGACTGTAGCGGCTACCGGCGGCCAGTTTTTCAAATGACCAGAAGCCTTGCAGCGCATAAAAGTGATAATGCACCGAGCCTTCAAACCATAATCCCTCATTGAACAACCCATGTTCTAGCTGATAACGCAGGCCATACTCGGCATTCACCGCAAACTCAATATAGTGTTCATCTTCGAGGATCAAGCCGATCACCGCGATAGCGCTGCTGATCTTCACTTCATGGTTATGCAACTGGCGGGTGCGGTGTTGCATTAAGAAATCCGCACCCTCCCGCAATAAACGCCCGGCGATACAGTCGCGTTGTTCCTGACTGAGCGTATCGGCAATAAAGTCATAACCCAATGCAAAATCAAGCAGGCAATTGGCCTCACACAATGTCTGCGCATTGGCTTTGCCCGGCCCGTTGTACGGTATCCCCCCGTGAACTTCATAGTCAGGATAGTAGCGGGCGTAATTGATCAGAATATCCCGCACCTTTTCGAAGTAACGTATTTCTCCAGTGAGTTGCCACAGTAAACCGAGCTGATTACAAGCTTTGGCATTGAGGCCATTAAGCGCCCGCCACCAGGCGCCGTCATAGGGTTCTCCGCTAAACAGATGCGAGTCTATCGGGCACCGGTGTTGAGTCGGTGAATGGCGATCCCACTCCAACATCACACCGTGATCAGGGCAATAATAGTAATGGTTCCAGGTGGCGATACCGGTGGTCGGGACTTGTGTTTTTGAGTCCAAAATCACCTGATTACCCGCAATCAGCGTGGCAATAATATCCGGCTGCTGCACTGGATTTCCTTGATATTGCACTGTATTTTCCTGATGTAGCACAGCGCGCTGGCGGATTTTTGCCATCTGCCGATCCGTAAACTGCTTCATATCTGGTGTGTCCTCGCGGTGCTTATTTTTTTGTGTTCAATGGCTGTGTTATTGGGTAAAGCAGGATTTCAACGGCATCCGGATATTGGGCAATCAGGTATTGCGCTTTCTGTTGGAAATCAGTGTCAGCCGGGTAGGCGCGGGCGGCCGTTATCATATTGACCAAGGCTTTTTTATCTTGTACCCCGTCCAAGTCTTTGTACGGCCAAACCTGGTCGGTATTGATAAAGCCCGCGACATATTGATAGCCTTTTTTCAAACTGTGTTCATCAAGGCTAAAGTTCCAGATATCTTTATCGGCGACTTCACCCAGGCGGCCCAGCTTGTTGTAGGCTTCCAGATGGAAATTACTGTAATGCCATGGGCGGGTGCGTTCCAGTTCTGCATTTTGGCGGCCTTGCATATCAAAATGTGACGGAATTCGGCGCAGTTGCGTGATTTCTAAGCGTTTTTGTGCGGCGGCTTTTTGGTCGCTGAATAACGCAAAAGAGGCGGCTTGCATATCAAAATAGGTGCCGTGGTTATTATGCCAATTATCCTCTTCGAAACCATTTTGGCTGGTGGTCATCCATTGATAAAAATCTTTGTACCAAAGTTTGATCGCTTGATAGTCGGCGTCATTGAGGACATTTGCGGGCCTTATCAATTCCACCGCATCAATCACGTCTACCAGTGCCCGGCTATCTATCAAGCCAATACCTCGGCCTTCATTGATGCCTGGAATAGCTTGAGCATATTGTAGATTCGGGTTCATTCGGGTGTTAGGGTTGACGAACCAATTGACCAATAAATCGCGCGCTTTTTCGGCATACTCTGGCTTGCCGGTAAAGCTGTAAGCTAATGCCAGATAATAGACATCGGCACTGAAGCTGTTCATGCGTTTTTTATCAGTCGCGTCGCTATTGGCATCAGGATTCGTTTCGCCGTCTTTGCGTAAATAAGGCATGCCGTCTTTCTTACTTGGGTCCGGCCACCAATAAGGCGGGAAGCTGTAATAGTCATGTTTATCACCACTGGCGGCCAACAGACTTTTATCCATGACAGAGTAGAGCGGCGCTTTCAGGGCAATGTCTGCTTTAGCTATCAGATTTTTATAGGATTTCTCATATAGCGGATTGTTTTGTTTAATTTGGTCAATGCTATAGTTTATATCATTCATCTTTAATAATAATGGGTGGCTTTCTGCCGCGTAAATAAATGGCGAGGAGCCAAGAAGAATAGCCAGTAATAGGTTATTTTTACCCAACATTTTCATCATACTTTCCTTATTTTTTATGATTTACATGATTAAAAATAAAGTGTCTTGGTTAATTTAATTAATTTATTCATTTTTAATGAATAGTTTCCTTACCTTTCAAAAAACAAGGTTATTAAATTTATTAGTGCATTATCAATAAAGAGAACGCTGTTTCATTTCAGATGGATTTGAATTCTAGGGTAAAGTTTTAGGACTTTTGTGATCTAGATCGATATTATAAATCATCTGTTAATAAATGATTTAAATTGTGATTGGCATCAAATTAAATCTCTATTTTAGACATTTTTTAGGCAATTTAAATAATTACACGGTTTTTTTGTTTTTTTAAATGAATATTATAACTTTATGTTTTTAAATGTTAATTTAACTTAATTGTTATTTTGTCTCATTTTTCAAGTGTGATCTTAAGCATAAATTTTAAAATGGAATTAAGTTTTGTTTTTTATGGTGTAGTTTTTTGTTTTCCTCTGGGTTCTAATGTTGTCGAGTGTTTCGTGATTTTATTCTGTTATTTAAACTTCTGGGTAAATTCATAAAAATTAGATTTCAACGAGGACGCTAAGATGAAGACAAAAATGATAATGTCAAAAGTAAAAATAAAATCTTTGCTGGTGTTAACTTATTTAGCCATGGGGGTTCCTTCTCTCCACGCAGCAGAGACATTACAGGTGTGGATACGCGCCAGTAATGATTCAAAAAATATTTATAAAGCAGAAGCTGAAACTTTTGAGAAGAAAACCGGCATCAAAATTGAATATTTCAATGCCACCACCGATTTTGAACAGCGCCTGGCAAGGGCTGCGGCAGGTAATGCTTTGCCGGACTTGATTTTCAACGATGCGGCGGCTATCGGGCAGTTTGTTCAGCTCGGTATTGTTGAGCCGATTGAACCGAAAAATATTATTGGCGGGTCAGATATCTTAGATACCGCTTGGGAGAGTGCCCAATATATTGATGGTAAATATTATGGCGTACCCACTTCAGCACAAACTTTTGCTTTGTTTATCCGTAAAGATTGGCGCGAAAAACTGGGGTTAGAGTTACCGAAAAGCTGGGAAGATATCAGCACTCTGGCCAAAGCCTTTACCTTTAATGACCCCGATGGTAATGGCAAAAATGATACTTACGGCTTTATTTTGCCTGCCTCCACCACCCGTGGTTACACCAGCTGGTTTATCAGCTCCTATCTGTGGCAAGCCGGTGGTGACTTCATTCGCCCGGCCGGTGAGGGCAAATTTAAAGGCTCACTAGAAGAACCCGCAGCAGTTGAAACACTGAGCTTCATTCGCGGCATGGTGTGTGACAAAACGGCACAGCCGGGCGCGATTAATGCCACCACCGCCGATGCCATCCCTTCTTTCCGCTCCGGTCAAAGCGGCATGTTCGTCACCGGCCCATACCATATTGCTCTATTTGATAAAGATCCTGGTAAAGATGCTTTTGAAGTGATCCCGCCGCCAAAAGGGCCAAAAGGGCAGGCAACACTGGCCGAAGGTACCACGGTATTTATGATGAAAAGTAGCGAGAAAAAAGAAGCTGCTCAGAAATTCATAGAATTCATGATTTCACCTGAAGGCCAACAAATCGGCATGGGCATGGGCAGCAACAATATGCCGGTCGTGCGCTTATCCATTAATAAACTGGTTGATACCAAAGCAGTTTATAACGACCCACGCTGGGCAATGTTTGCAGATTTGTACGCCGAACATGGCCGCTATATTCCGCAAGTACCTAACTGGACGCCAATTCGTCAGGTCACTGCTGAAGGTTTCAACCGCATCTTAGCCAACTGTGAAGGTGATATTCCTGCTGAATTAAAAGCAGTGAATCAGAAAGTGAATGATGAGTTGGCTAAACAGAATGTCTTAGGGCAGTGAGTAAATCATGATAACGCTAACCCCCCGACTAAAACGTAATCTGGTTCCGTGGCTGTTCTTGGCCCCGGCACTGGTCATCTTCACCTGGTTTAAATTCATCCCGATGCTACAAGGGTTGGTGATGAGTTTTTACAAGGTTAACTTTAACCAGCCAAATGAGTGGGTCGGGTTTGACAACTTTTCCCGCGCGATGGGTGATGAAGCACTGCATTCTGCGGTTTTCAACACCCTGTTATATGTGGTGGTCACCATGGTGGTGGCCGCTTTTATCGCTTTCTTCTTAGCGATGCTATTGGAAGGGCCAGCGCGGCATTTGCGTTTTATCCGTACCGCAATCTTCTTGCCAGCGGTGACCAGTGCAGCGATCGTCGCCGAAATGTGGCGAATTCTGTTTAACCCGACCAGCAACGGTGTCGTCAACCACATTTTGTCGTGGTTTAGCATTGAAGCGCAGGGTTTTCTGGCCGATACCGACCAAGCGCTGTGGACCGTGATGCTGCTGCATATCTGGAAAGCCGTGCCTTACAACATGGTTATCTTTATTGCGGGTCTGGTGGGGATTAGCCGTGATTTGTACGACGCCTCGAATGTGGACGGCGCTAACTGGTGGAACCGTCTGCGTTACGTCACTTTGCCGGGCATGATCCCCGCGCTTTCTGTGGTGCTGATGCTGTCATTTATCCGTGGTTTCCGGGTGTTTGCTGAAGTCTATGCCACCACAGGCGGCGGCCCGTCTAATGCGACAGAAATGATAATGACTCATATCTACAAGCTGGGCTTTGAACAGTTTGATTATGGTTATGCGTCAGCGGTGTCCTTCCTGTTATTCGCTTTCACTGTGGTGCTGACTATTTGTCATCTCACCTTGAAAAAGCGTATAGCCCGTTACTAACCCGAGCCGGAGACTGGTAATGAAAAGTAAAAGTTGGAACAGTATCGGCCGCTGGGTAATTTATGGTCTGTTGCTGGTGGTTTTTGTCGGCCCATATTGGGGCATCATTGCCACCGCATTCAGCGGCGCACCGGTAAAACCGGGGGAGCTGCTGGCCTGGCCCAATCAATTCTCGTGGGATAACTTTATCTTTGCCTGGATGGATATCGGCGTCTGGCAATACCTGCTGAACTCCATCGTCGTGGTGTTCTTCGGCACCATTTTACAGGTGTCGGTCAGTGCTCTGGCGGCCTATGCGCTAGCCCGTAAAAAGTTTGTCGGGGTCTCGCTGACCAGCTTGATTATTCTGTCGACCATGATGCTGCCGGAAGAAGTTATCGCCATCCCGCTGTATATGATAATCAACTGGCGGCTGCCGGTGATTGATGCCTCGCTGTACAACAGCTATCTGGGCATGATCCTGCCGGTCGTGGGTTGGGCTTTCTCTATCTTCGTGCTGACCGAGTTTATGGCGGCTATCCCGAAAGAGCTGGAAGAGGCGGCGCGCATTGATGGTGCCAGTGAATGGCAAATATTCTTCCACGTCATCTTACCGCTGGTTAAACCGGCATTGGGCACCGTGGTGACTTTCGGCTTTATCATGATTTGGGACCAATACCTGTTGCCACTGATTGTGGTGAATCAGGACAGTTTGAACACTATTCCGGTGATCCTCGGCACATTACGCACTGACGAGACCATCACACCAAATATCTTTATTGCCATCACTCTGTTGGCGATGTTGCCAAGCATCATCGTGTATCTGGGTCTGCAAAAACATTTCAATCGCGGGATCATGTCTGGCGCGGTTAAAGGCTAGGGAGAAACAAAATGGGATCGGTTGTACTTAAAAATGTCTGTAAATCTTACGGTGACACCCATGTGATCCGCGATGTATCGCTGGAAATCCCTGACGGTGAGTTCTGCGTGTTAGTTGGCCCGAGCGGCTGCGGAAAATCCACCTTACTGCGCATGATCGCCGGGCTGGAGGAGATCTCCGGCGGCACGGTGGGCATCAATGATAAAGACGTCACTGACGTTGAACCCAAGATGCGCGACATTGCCATGGTATTCCAAAGTTATGCTCTGTATCCGCAAATGACGGTGCGCGAGAACATGGGTTTTGCGCTGAAAATGGCCAAAATGTCCAAAGCGGATATCAATAAAAAAGTGGAATCTACGGCGGAATTACTGGGTTTACAAGCTTTGCTGGAGCGGCTCCCGAAAGATTTGTCCGGTGGTCAGCGCCAGCGAGTTGCCATGGGCCGTGCCATCGTGCGTAACCCACAAGTGTTTTTGTTCGACGAACCCTTGTCGAACCTGGATGCCAAATTGCGTACTCAGGTGCGTGGCGAGATCCGCGAATTACATCAGCGGCTAAAAACCACGTCGGTGTATGTCACTCATGATCAGATTGAAGCTATGACTATGGGGCAGATGATCGTGGTGTTGCGCGATGGGCGCATTGAGCAAGTCGGCTCGCCACTGGATCTTTACGATCGTCCCGCCAATCTATTTGTCGCCGGCTTTATCGGATCGCCGGAGATCAATCAGTTGAAAGGCACCGTAGTGCTCAATACTGGAGAGCAACAACAGGATGGAGAATTCTTGCTGCGGCTGGAAGACGGCTCTTTGCTGACATTGCCAGCCGGTTTGCAAGTGACTGATGGGCAAAATGTGGTGTATGCCATTCGTCCGGAGCAGGTCAATGTGGTGGATGAAACGCACCACGCCAGCGCACTGAAAGCAACCATTACCGCGATTGAAAATACCGGCTCGGATATGCAGCTATTTTGCAGCACTGGTGGGGGCCGCTTTACCTCGGTGTTCAAACAGCGTTTGGCGGTGAATGCAGGGGAGACCGTGTATTTGCAGCCTAAGCTGGCCGGTATCCACATTTTTGATGCCGCCACTGGCGTGCGGGTTGCCAGTCAGGCTGCATAAAGGAAGCAATGCCCATGACGCCAATGAAATTGTACACGCTCGATGTGGATTGCCTTGCCAAAGCGAAAGCGGTATTGCAGCAGCCATTTTCACCATTACAACCGGCATTGCGCCGGTTATTAAGTGAAGCCGATGCATTGCGCGATCAACCGCCGGAAAGTGTGACACACAAAACGCTACTGCCCGTCAGTGGCGACATTCACGATTATTACAGTTTTGGCACTTACTGGTGGCCGAATCCGCGTAAGCCCAATGGATTGCCTTATGTGCGTCGCGATGGACATACCAATCCACAGAGCCAGAATGACGATACCGACACGCAGCGCATTGAACGGATGTGTGACCGCTGCCTAACCCTCGGACTGGCTTACTATTTTACCGGAAATAGCCGCTATGCTCAGGTGGCGGCAGAGCAGATCCGTTGTTGGTTTTTAGATGCCAAAACCCGGATGAACCCGCACTTGAATTATGGTCAGGCCATCCCCGGCATTGTTTCTGGCCGTGGGACGGGGTTAATCGATACCCGGCTGATGTGGATGGTGATTGATACTATTGGGTTGATATTGCCCGCCAAGCTACTGGATACCGAGGATACCGCGGTGTTGCAGCAGTGGTTCCGTGACTTTAACCATTGGATGTTTCACAGCGAAGTGGGCCATTCGGAATATGTCTGGCACAACAACCACGGCACCTGGTATGACGTGCAGCGCGCGGCAAATGCGATGTTCTATGGCGATCGTGGGCTGGTTTCCACCATTATTCGCCAGGGGATAACCCAACGGCTGGCGGCACAAATAGCGCAAGACGGTAAGCAATGGATGGAACTGGAGCGCACCGTGCCTTTCCATTATTCCTTATTCAATATGGAGGCGCATTTGCTGCTGTGCCGCTACGGCGAGCATGTAGAAATAGGCCGCTGGGAGTGGGTGCAGGACGGCCGTAATGTGCAGCAAGGCATTGATTATTTACTGCCTTTTATTGCTGAACCCGAATTGTGGCCTTACCGCGATTTGCGCGGCATTGATTATGACAGCGCATTGCGGCTGTTATTACAGGCGGCTCGGGGCTATCCACAAGAGGCCAAACGCTATCAGGCGGTGCTCGCCACTTTGCCAGCAGACACCCTGACATCACGCGACCGTCTGATGTGGCAAAGCTAATAGAGGTAAAAGCTAATAGAGGCAAAAGTTAATCGAGCTAAAGTTGATGTACACTGAAAGCTGTTTTTAGCTGGAAAGTGATGTGAATATGAGTGACGTGAATAACCCTGATGATCTGATCTCCATTACCCGCTTCCTGCGCCAGCAACATGTCCTGACGCTGTGCGCTGGCAGCGGTATGGAGATGTGGTGCGCCAACTGTTTTTATGTCTTTGATGAAGCCCAAATGGCGCTTTATCTGATGACAGAAAAACACACTCGCCACGGCGAGCTGATGCAGGTAAACCCGCAGGTTGTCGGAACCATTGCTACCCAACCGCGTACCGTGGCCTTGATAAAAGGCATTCAATATCGCGGCGAAATAACTGAATTAACGGGCGATGCCGAACACCTCGCTCGCCAGCGCTATTGCCGCCGTTTCCCAGTGGCTAAAGTCGCCTCCGCTCCCCTCTGGCAGCTCAATTTGCTGGAAATCAAGATGACCAATAATACCCTTGGTTTTGGCAAGAAATTGTATTGGAATACATGCCCTTAGCCCTTGAAGTTGCAGGGGTGTTAGCTACTCTCACTTACCCGAATCACTTACTTGAGTAAGCTCATCGGGATAAGTTCGTTTGCCGCCTACCTGCAAAACTCCAATGACTTTGGGCATAGTTTCTTCGCTATGTTCTGGTGTTTCTGGTATTTATTATTCATAACAATTGATTTGATGATTGTCTCCATGTTGGGTGGTGCTAGTGTTTTTATTGGGAGGTTAGATGGCGAAGGTACTATTACTGGGGGCAAGTGGTTTGGTAGGGGGCGAATTACTGCGCTTGCTACGTTTGGATGCCCGCGTGACATCTATTATTGCGCCAACTCGTAAACCATTGGCTGCTATGAATAAACTGATTAATCCGCAAGGCGAGAATATCGGCGAGTTGCTAAAAACACTCAATGAGCCAGTGGATTTAGTTTTTTGCTGTCTGGGCACCACCCGTAAGCAAGCGGGCAGTCAGGCGGCGTTTCGGCAGGTGGATTATCGGCTGGTGCTGGCAGCGGGTGAAACCGGTTTGCGGCTTGGTGCGCGGCATTTCCTGCTAGTGAGCGCGATAGGGGCGAATCCAAATTCATGGCTGTTTTATAACCGCACCAAAGGTGAGGCTGAGCGGGATTTGCAAGCTCAGGGCTGGCCACAACTTACTTTCGCCCGGCCGTCCATGCTGGCGGGTCAGCGCACGGCACCACGATTAATGGAAAGTCTCAGCGCCCCGCTATTTGCCTTATTACCTGATAAATGGCGCTTAATTAAAGCCAAAGATGTGGCGCAAGCACTGCTGGATCAAGCTTTTGCTCCGCCGAAAGAGGGCGTGACAGTATTATCATCAGCCCAAATGCAACATCCCCTTCGTACTTGAAGCCGCAGGGGGGTTAGCTGCATTCACTCACCCGAATCACTTACTGGCGTAAGCTCATCGGAATTCATTTACTGGCTGTCTACCTGCGATTCCAATGACTTTGGGGAGCAATTATTATAAGCTAATTATCTGATTATCTTGAGCAATAGTGATGCCGGCGGGCAGTGTGTTGTCGAGCGCCCAGACATCCAACTGGTGACTAATGTGGGTCAGTAAAGTGGCTTTGGGCTGCAATAACTCACTGATGGCGAGCGCCATTGTCACGTCATTATGATTACGTGGCGGTGGATTATTTTGTGAAAGCTCCTGTGGCGGATGGCTGCAATCTTGCACCAGTAAATCAATGTTTTTACTGGTTAAAAATAGCGCGCTATCAGCCGGTAACCCAATGGTATCTGTCAAATAGGCGATAATTTTGTTGGTGCTTTGCAGTAAATAGCCGAAGGTGATTTTTGAGTGATTTAAGGGCACTGGCGTGACCCGTAAATTGCCAAATTTAATCGGGTGAAATGCCCTTAATGGCGGCTGAAAAGCCAGTATTCCTGGGTGCTTATACAGATCGTCACAGCCGTCAGGATCCGCAGGGCCATAGACCGGGATCGCATTTGCGCACCCCCAACGTAACGGAAATAACCCCTGAACGTGATCCATGTGGTAATGTGTAAGCAAAAAACGCTGAATTTCCCCCGCAGCAAACTGCTGATCCAGTGTCGGCAACCCCGCATCAATCAAGGTCGTTTCCCCCTGATAACGCAACATTGCACTGCAAGATTTACGGCGTAGCGCGGGCTGCACTCTGGCTTTGGCGCAAATCACACACTCACAGCCAAACACCGGCACCTGTTGGGCGCATCCGGTTCCTAACAATGTCAGTTCCATGATTGACTCTCTTTGGTGTGTTCTGATGACGAGCCGATTGCCAGTAATTGCTGCAATTGCCCCAGTGTGTGGTACAGCTCGCCGTCATTGCAAAGTTGCAAGCAGTTAACTGGCAGTTGTTGCTGATAATGTTGCGCCCGCTGTAAACGCGCCTCGATTTGCTCACTGTTTTCACGGCCACGTTGCTGTAAACGCTGGGCTAAAATAGCGGGCGAAACAGTCAGACACAGCGGCAGTAATTGGTCGTGATAGCGCCGTAGGGCCTCAGGTAAATAAGCGCGGGAGCCATTTACCACCACATCCAGCCCGCGTTGCAGCCAGATATCAATCTCAATTCCCACCCCATAATGATGCTGATGTGCTTGCCAACACAGCGCAAATAATCCCTGTTCGGCGCGCAATAAAAACTCCTGCTCACTCAGCGCAATATGATTTTCAGCGCCCGCGTGGGCCTCGCGGGTAATATAGCGGTGCGCTACCATCATATTGACGGGCATTGCTGCCCGTAGTGCGGACAGCAGGCAATCCTTACCGGCACCGGAAGCGCCCATTAGATAGATTAAGCGCGCCATCAAAACACCTGTATTCCTTGCCGCCAGACATTTTGCACGTAAACATGTTGACCCTGCGGGCCATCATGGGTGCGAGCTAAGATCAAATCCGCGCGTTTTCCCTCGGCAATGACACCGCGATCCTCCAGCCCCAAGGCCCTGGCCGGGTTACGTGTCACCAGATTGACCGCTTGCGGCAAAGTGAAGCTGTTGGTCGAGTCCTGCGCGATACGGAATGCCGCATCCAGCAAGCTGGCGGGGTAATAATCGGAAGATAAAATATCCAATACGCCCAGTGTCGCCAGTTGGTGCGCCGCCACATTGCCGGAATGGGAGCCACCGCGCACAATATTGGGCGCACCCATCAAAACTTGTAACCCATGTTGGTGCGAAGCCCTGGCCGCCACTTCGGTGGTGGGAAATTCGGCAATGACGCTGCCCAATTGTTGTGATTCCGCCACATGTTCGGCAGTGGCATCGTCATGGCTGGCTAGTGCAATGCCCCGTTGGCGGCAGTGAGCGGCAATGGCCTGCCGGTTTTGCCCTGACCAGCGGGCTGAAAGGCTGATTTGCTCTTCTTCAAATTCTGCCATTTGCGAGTCATTAAGATGATATTTCCCCTGATAATATTCACGGTACTTAGCCCGTGAAGCAAATTGGCGCTGGCCCGGCGAGTGATCCATCAAAGAAACCAATGAAAGCTCTGGCTGCATCATCAGTTCTTCAAACAGTGGCAATGTGCTGTCATGGGGTAATTCACAACGTAAATGAATCCGGTGTTCAGCTCGATTCAATCCCGCCCGCTGACTCTCAACCACCGCATTAATCATTTTTTGCAGATTATCCAGCCGATGACCGCCATCCCGTACATCGCCGACAGCCACGGCATCCAACACCGTGGTGATGCCGCTGGCCACCATCAGCGCATCGTGGCTGCTCATTGCTGAATGCGCGGGCCAATCCACATTGGGGCGCGGGGTGAAAAACTTGTCGAGATTATCAGTATGCAGCTCGATCAACCCCGGCAATAACCAGCTATTTTGTCCATCAAGAGCCGCTGAAAGTTGTGTCGGGCGATCACTGAAACTGCGGATCACGCCTTGCTGGATTTCCAGTGATCCGTTGACCACCTGATCCTCGAGAATAAGATTAATGTTATTGAGGATCATAATGAGACCTCCGTGCTGACATTAGAGGGCGGTGGGGTCATGGTCAGTAGGCGGTCACTGACATGATTTCGCACGTTTTCATCGTGGAAAATCCCGACAATCGCCGCTCCGCGCTGTTTAGCTTCATCAATCAGGCTAACCACTGCCGCGCTATTGGTGCTGTCCAGTGAGGCGGTCGGCTCATCCAGCAGTAAAATAGGGTAATCGACGATAAAACCACGGGCGATATTGACCCGTTGTTGTTCGCCGCCGGAAAAGGTGGAGGGGGCCAAATCCCACAATCTCGGCGGCACATTGAGGCGGGTTAGCAAGTCTTGCGCCCGCTGTTGGCAGATTTGCCGGTCAATCCCTAGCTCCAGCAAGGGCTGCATCACTACATTTAATGCACTGATCCGCGGGATCACCCGCAAAAATTGGCTGACCCAACCCACAGTATGGCGGCGCACGACCATAATCTGCCGAGCTTCGGCGCTCACCATATCCAGCCATTCACCCTGATGTTTCACCCAGATATGGCCGCTGTCGGGTAAATAATTGGCATATAAGGAGCGCAGTAAGGTCGATTTTCCGCTGCCGGAATGGCCGTGTAGCACGACACATTCTCCACTGCTGACTTCCAGCGAAGTTTGATGTAGCACCGGCAGACGAATGCCGTGCTGGTGGTGTAACACAAAGGTTTTACTGAGATTTTCAACTTTGAGTTGCAGGGGAGTCATGGGCAGTTGCAGGGAGTTCATAGTCAGCTCTCAATCAGTTTTGCAGCACGGATGAAACCAGTAATTGGGTATAAGGATGGTGAGGATCATCCAACACCCTGTCAGTTAGGCCGCTTTCGATAACCCGGCCCTCTTTCATCACCAGCAGGCGGTTAGCTAATAAGCGGGCAACCCCCAAATCATGAGTGACAATCACCACCGCCAGTTGCATTTCCACCACCAGATTGCGCAGTAAATCTAGCAACCGTGCTTGCACCGACACATCCAGACCGCCAGTCGGTTCGTCCATAAACACCAGTTTTGGATGAGTCACCAGATTGCGAGCAATTTGCAGCCGCTGTTGCATCCCACCGGAGAAGGTGGTGGGCATGTCGTCCAGACGGGATAATGGGATCTCGACATCCTCCAGCCAGCGGCCTGCTTGTTGGCGAATTTCGCCATAATGGCGCTGCCCGATGGCCATTAGCCGTTCGCCGATATTGCCGCCCGCCGAGACTTGTGGCCGCAGCCCATCAAGTGGATGCTGATGAACCACGCCCCATTCAGTGCGCAGTAAACGGCGGCGTTGGCTTTCTGCCATCTGATATAAATCAAGTGCTTGCTGTGCATCAGGGCGGTAAATAATTTGCCCCTGTTGCGGTGTCAGGCGGGCTGAAATGGATTTCAGCAAAGTTGTTTTCCCCGAGCCAGATTCGCCAACAATCCCTAATACTTCGCCGGGATACAGTTGGAAAGAGACATCGCTGAACCCCTTACCCGGCGCGTACAAATGGGTGAGATTCTCCACCGACAACAGCGGATGGGCGACGGGGGTTTTTAAAGTAATGGATGTTAAAATAGCGGCTTGTGAAATCATGGGATATTTACCTCTGGTGCAGCGGCCTCAGCCAATTGCTGCTGGCAATAATCAGTATCCGAGCAAACAAACATCCGGCTGCCTTTATCATCCATCACCACTTCATCAAGATAACTGTGGCGCGAACCGCACAGGGCGCAAGGCTCATCCCATTGCTGCACGGTAAACGGGTGGTCGTCGAAATCCAGACTTTCTACCTTGGTAAAGGGCGGCAGGGCATACAGGCGTTTTTCCCTACCGGCTCCAAACAGTTGCAGCGCGGGCATCATGTGCATCTTGGGGTTATCAAATTTCGGGATTGGCGACGGGTCCATCACGTAGCGGTCATTCACTTTCACCGGATAGGCATAGGTGGTGGCGATATGGCCGTAGCGGGCGATATCTTCATACAGTTTGACCTGCATCACGCCGTACTCCTCCAAAGCATGCATTTTGCGGGTTTCAGTTTCGCGCGGTTCAATAAAGCGCAGCGGCTCTGGGATGGGCACTTGATAGATAAGAATCTGATCTTCAGTCAGTGCTGTTTCTGGAATGCGGTGCCGGGTCTGGATCAAGGTGGCGTCAGTGGTTTTTTCCGTGGTGGCGACCCCACTGACGCGCTGGAAGAAGCGGCGGATCGACACCGCGTTGGTGGTGTCATCAGCCCCTTGGTCGATCACTTTCAGCACGTCATAGCGGCCAATCAAACAGGCGGTTAGCTGAATTCCACCGGTGCCCCAGCCATAGGGCATCGGCATCTCACGCCCGCCAAATGGCACCTGATAGCCGGGAATGGCCACGGCTTTGAGTAGCGCGCGGCGCAGGGTGCGTTTGGTTTGCTCATCCAGATAGCCCAGATTATAACCGGCGAGGATTTCAGTCATGGCGCGGCTCCTGCGGTTGTGAAGTGAGTGGCTGAGTGGATGGCTGTTGTAAAGTAAGTAAATGCTCACACCGCAGGCGCTTGAGTAACTCGAGTTCGGCTTGGAAATCCACGTAATGGGGCAGTTTGAGGTGAGAGACAAAACCGGCGGCTTCGACATTATCGGCGTGGGATAATACAAATTCTTCATCCTGTGCCGGGCTGGCGACATCTTCGGCATATTCCCGGCTTTGCAGGGCGCGGTCCATCAGTGCCATCGACATGGCTTTGCGCTCTCCACGGCCAAACACCAGCCCATAACCGCGGGTAAAGTGCGGCGGTTCTGACTCTGGGCTGACAAAACCATTCACCATTTCGCATTCGGTCAGCAGGATTTCGCCGATATCAATGGCAAATCCCAGTTCTTCCGGCTCAATGGAAATTGTCAGGTAGCCCGTGCGGATCTCGGCGGCGAATGGGTGAGTGCGGCCATAACCGCGCTGGGTGGAATATCCTAGCGCCAGCAGGAACCCCTCATCACCGCGCACCAGTTGTTGCAGCCGTGCCGAGCGATTGCATGGGTAAACCGGCGGATTGCGGGTGATATCTTCCGGCGGGGTATCGTCATCTTGCTCAACATGCGCTAATTGCTCTTGGGCCAATAAATCAAACACATGGGCGTAAAAAACTTGCGATAAATCTTCTGACGATGCTTCCCTGCTATTGGGGGCGCGCGGGGCATCTCCTGCGGCCATCAGGGTGAAATCCAGTAGCCGGTGGGTGTAATCGTAAGTCGGGCCAAGCACTTGGCCGCCGGGCAAATCTTTGTAAATGGCGGAAATACGGCGCTCCAGCCGCATATTGCCAGTGGTCAGCGGTTGGCTGACTGCCAGACGCGGCAAAGTGGCGCGGTAGGCGCGCAGCAGGAAAATGGCCTCCACCAGATCGCCACTGGCCTGTTTGATGGCCAAAGCGGCCAATTCGCGATCATAAATTCCGCCCTCGGTCATCACCCGATCCACCGCCAGTCCTAGCTGTTGCTCAATTTGTTCGCAATCGACCGCCGGGATTTGTGTATCGCCACGGCGCTGGTGTTCCAGTAACTGATGGGCGGCGGCAATAGCTTTTTCGCCCCCTTTGACGGCAACGTACATCAGCACACCTCCACATGGGTAGTGCGTGGGATTGCCATTAGGTTCTCGCCACAGGTGAGTAGAAAATCGAGTCCCGCAGGGAATGCGGCGGGGCGGTTAAGCAAGTAATTCAGCACAGCAGAGGGTAATTGCGGCGCGACCGTGCGGTAGTGTTCAATTCCCGGCCCGCGTAGGCGCAGAGGTACGCCGTGATGCAGGTTTTCGGCCTGAAGAATGACCGTGGTGGAGTGCTCCGGCGAAAGTTCATTACCCGCCGGGCAGTTAGCCAGCAAATCTTCGGTTATCTCATGGTCAAATAAGGCAAAGCTGGAGGTACTGATGCTAGCCGTCAGGGGCGCTCCGCAATGAAAACGCACATTCTGCTGCACGGCATCACTGTTAAGCACTGGTGCTAAATAGAGCGGCGTTTCCTGATCTGCCAGAGTCAGCAAAATACTGGTGGCGGCGGGATTTAATGGTGGCCAGCCGCGACTATGGGGTAGCGAAATCAAGACCCCAGGCTCACTTAACGCTTTGAGAATACGGCGAAAAGCATGTTGGGCATCATCAACCGGTTGGTCGAAATGGGTTAATAAGATCATTAATCTTCTCCTCGTACTAAGGTGAAGAAATCAACTTTGCTGGTGGCGATAGCTTGGGCGCGTAATTCCCGCCGTTCTTGCTGTATCGCCGCCAGTGGGTGAATGACGGTTTTCAGTAACAATTCACTCAGGCCAGCAGGTTTACCGTTAATTATTGAAAGCTGTAATAACGCATCCAACACGGCGCAAAGTTCTGCATGGGGCTTATTGCGCCCGGCAATGTAGCTGTAGCCGTAGGTGTCCGCGTTATCGTCGAGTTTGATAACCGCGCGGGTGATGGTCATATCGCCCAGAATAAATCGGCGGCCAGTACCGCCCATCCGCGCCTGCAATTGGTTTAAACCAATTTCGGGAGCGCGAATGACTTGATATTGCGGTGATAGATTCAAAGGTTGCCAATGGGCAAGTAATTGCGCCGGTTGGCTGTGGGCCAACACTGACATCCAGCCTTGCCGCGTGTTCGAGGTACTTTCCATTTAGTGCTCCATGGTCAGTTCAATCATGTCAGCGCGGGTCAGACTGACGGAATACTCCGCCACCTGCTGGCTATCAACACGAATATTCAAGGTGCGCACACACAGCAGTGGGGCGTGGGTGGCGATTTCGAGCAAGCGGCTCTCTTTGGCTTGAGCACGGCGTGCGCTGATGCGAGTTTGGCTACGGCTTAATGGCTGTTGTAGATGTTGGGTGATGAATTGATGCAGTGAGCCGGAGTTAAACTGCTGCAACGCGGGCCACCAATTTAGATCTGGTAGGTAGTGATCAATAACGCAGACCGGAACACCATTGACTCGCCGTAAGGTGCGTAAATGAATCACTGTCGTCCCTTCATCCAGTGACAGGGCTTTGGCGACATGCTCAATACAGGGGCGTAAAACCGCGAGTAAGCGCTCACTGGTGGGGTCACTGCCCTGATCTAATAAGTTTTGGCTAAAGCGCGCATTGGCATGCAGCGGATAATCATAAGGGCGCATCAACACCAGAATGCCGATGCCCTGCCGGCGTTGCAGCCAGCCGCGCTCGACCAGTTCATCGACGGCGCGGCGCAGAGTATGGCGATTCACCTGATAGCGTTCAGCCAATTGTTGCTCGGAAGGCAGATAGTCGCCACAGCGATAAGCGCCGCGCAACTCTTGCTCTAACTGGGCCGCAATTTGTTGATAGCGGGTGGGATAACTGGTCGGTGGTCTAGATAAGTGCATGGCAGATAACCCTTCTCTGTGTATCAACACTCCCGACAGCCATCCACACTGAAACAACAAAAGTAGCAATATTGATGAGCAGGTGGCGGAGGGTCATGGTGATAGCCCGTAAGTTTTCTCACCGCTATGCTGGCGGTTTTTAATGACAGTAGGGTTAAGCTGAGATGGCAGAACGATGAAGTTTTACGCGGTTGATAACGCGATTTTTACAAGGGAAAGTGTATTTTGGGGGGAGATATGAACAGCGATAGCCACCACCATTCTGCGCATTGGAAAGCACAGAATGGAATAGTGAACAGAATGGCTAAAATAAATTACCGCAGGTGATGGATAACTTGGTTACCGCTGCCGCGCCAGATAAGTGAAGGGTCTTTTAGGTCTTGCACAAATTTACCATCGACCAGTACATTAATTAAATCAACCACTTGTAGCTGCTCGGTGGTCAGTTCAGCCAGTGTATAGCCGGTCCAGACCCAAATATCTTTGCCGTCGCACTCTTGGCGTACACGTTTTACCAATTGCAGAATGGCGGGCAGATTTTGCGGATGTAGCGGATCACCGCCGGAGAGGGATAACCCTTGCCGATGGATGCGCGAGTCATTCAGATCCGCAACTATCCGATCTTCCATTTCTTGGGTAAATGGTTTACCCGAATTCAGTCGCCAGGTGCTTTTGTTATAACAGCCCACACACTCGTGCACACAGCCGGAGACAAACAGTGTGCAGCGGGTGCCGGGGCCGTTGATGACATCGACTGGATAATATTGGTGATAATTCAATGTGATAATCAGCCCAGTTGTCCGTTTGCCAAATGCTTAACGCGGCGCTTCACTTCTTCTTGTTTACCGGCGTTAAATGGCCGTGCATCCGGGCTGCCTAAATAACCACATACCCGACGGGTGACCGACACTTTCGACGGCTCATGATTACCACATTTCGGGCAGGTGAAACCCTTGCTGGTACAAGAGAATTCGCCGGTAAAACCGCATTCATAACATTCATCAATCGGCGTATTGGTGCCGTAATAAGGCACTCGGCTGTAGCTGTAATCCCAGACATCCTCTAGCGCTCTGAGGTTGTGCTGCAAGTTCGGGTATTCGCCGTAACAAATGAAACCGCCGTTAGCCAATGGTGGATAAGGCGCTTCGAAGTCCAGTTTGTCATACGGATTAACTTTCTTTTCAACATCCAGATGGAAGCTGTTGGTGTAATAGCCTTTGTCGGTGACACCCTCGACCACACCAAATTCTGCGGTATCCAGACGGCAGAAACGATCACACAGGTTTTCACTTGGCGTGCTGTACAAACTAAAGGCGTAGCCGGTTTCTTCTTTCCAGTTATCAGTGGCTTGTCTCATGCGTTCGACGATAGCCACGCCTTTTTCACGTAATTTTTCGTCATCAAAGACATGTGCATGATGACCAAACAGGGCATTAACTGTTTCATGAATACCAATGAAGCCCAGAGAGATAGATGCGCGGCCGTTTTTAAAGATTTCTGAAATATTATCATCCGCTTGCAAGCGCACCCCACAAGCCCCCTCCATATATAGGATAGGAGCCACGCGAGCTTTGATCCCTTCCAGACGCGCAATGCGGGTCATCAGGGCCTTCTTGGCTAGCAACAGGCGCTCATCCAGCAATTGCCAGAATTTTGCTTCATCTCCCTGGGCTTCCAATGCAATACGCGGCAGGTTAAGACTAATAACCCCAAGGTTATTACGGCCATCGTGGATTTGCTTGCCATCTTCTTCATACACACCCAAGAAGCTGCGGCAGCCCATTGGCGTTTTGAAAGAGCCAGTAACTTTAACCACTTGATCATAATTGAGAATATCTGGATACATGCGCTTGGTTGCGCACTCTAGCGCCAACTGTTTGATATCGTAGTTGGCATCGCCAAATTTATGGTTTAGACCATCACGGATAGCAAAAACCAGTTTCGGGAACACTGCGGTTTTGCGATTTTTGCCCAAACCGGCAATGCGATTACGCAGAATCGCCTGCTGAATCATGCGCGATTGCCAGCTAGTGCCCAGCCCGAAGCCGAAAGTGACAAACGGCGTCTGGCCATTGGCGGTATGCAGGGTATTGACTTCATATTCCAGTGATTGGAATGCGTCGTAGCACTCTTTTTCAGTACGCGACATAGCATAACCGGCGGCATCGGGGATCTGCCACTCTTCGGCTACCGCCTTATGTTTGTTAAAGCTTTCCGTGACAAATGGCGCCAGGACTTCATCAATACGGTTAATGGTTGTGCCGCCATAGATATGGCTGGCGACCTGCGCAATAATCTGAGCGGTCACTGCGGTGGCGGTAGAAATGGATTTTGGCGGCTCAATTTCCGCATTACCCATTTTAAAACCTTGGGTCAGCATGCCATTAAGGTCAATCAGCATGCAGTTGAACATGGGGAAGAACGGCGCGTAATCCAAATCGTGGTAGTGAATTTCACCGCGCTCATGAGCCAAAACCACATCCCGTGGCAAAATATGTTGTTTGGCGTAATGTTTCGCGACAATACCGGCCAGCAGATCCCGCTGAGTTGGGATGACTTTGCTGTCTTTATTCGCATTTTCGTTCAGCAGCGCTTGGTTACTTTGCTCTACCAGACCGCGAATTTCCTGATTCAGGCGACCACGCAGTTCGCGCGAGATATCCCGGTCATGGCGATACTCGATATAAGCTCGGGCGAGCTGCTTATATTGACCGGCCATCAGTTGGTTTTCTACCGCAGTTTGGATGTCGCGGATATCAACTTTTGGCTGGTTTTCCATCGTCTGAGCGACCACACGAGCAACAGTTGCACAATAATCTGCGTCTACCACGCCAACTGCCAGCGCTGCGCGCTCGACCGCTTCCTTGATTCGCACCTCATCAAAAGGTACCTGACAACCGTCCCGTTTAATCACTACTGTTTTCACAATGTCGCTCCTGTTTACTGCCGCAAAGGTTATCCACAAGACAACCCGCAGCACATCAGGGTTGCGAGGGGGTGTGGATGATTTTGTGGATAACTACTACATATGGGTTTTTAAATCACTAGAAGCACTATATATAGGTGGCGGTAAACAAGTTTGACTTAGGACAAGGAAAACAGCGTTAGGTTACTCCCTGTTCAGAGCACCCCAAAATAGGCATTTTTATGCCGCCTTTTTGTACAGGACGACATAAGTCAGCGCCACTGCGGATTGGTGGCGGTGATTAAGGGGTTTTAGTTGATGTGATTGTGTGTACAAATTCAGTATAAATTTGATATTTCGCAAGCTGCTGTTAGCTTACTTGAAGCATGATTGGCAATTGAAGGAGAAATGTTACCCCATAAAATGTTCCGCTAACTCAAGATCCCGCCGCGTAAACTCTCTTACAATCTTCCCACTCTCCATCATGGCTGCGCGCTCGGACATGTGTGCGACCACATCACTGTCATGGCTAACCAGCAAATAGGTCATGCCGTGTTCGCGTTTCAAGTGATTGAGTAAGTTGAGAATTTCTGCCTGAACTGACATATCTAATGCTGAAGTCGGCTCATCCAGCAGCAACAGTTTGGGCCGCAATAACAGGGCGCGGGCGATGGCAATCCGCTGGCGCTGGCCGCCGGAGAATTGATGAGGGTAGCGCTGTGCCGCAGAAGCCGGTAAGCCCACTTGCTCTAAAGCTTGATCAATTCGCTGCTGAATATGTTGCTCGCCATGAATCTTTAGCGGCTCACCCAATGTGCGCTGAATATTATGCTGAGGATGGAGAGAAGCATAAGGGTCTTGGAACACCATCTGCACCTCTTTGCGCAGTTGGCCGGTAAAACGGTGCCCTGGTTGCAAAGGTTGGCCCAGCAAGGTTATCTCGCCTTGCCACTCGCGCTGCAAGCCCGCCAGAGTGCGTAATACGGTAGATTTACCACAGCCAGATGCGCCAATCAGACTGAAAGTTTCACCCTCTTCAACGGTAAAACTGACCGACTCAACCGCCGTTTTCAACTGATTTTTTTGGGCAAAACTGACCCGTAGATTTTTGACTTCAATCAGTGCCACGGGAACCTCCAGAGAAATCAGCGCTGCGATCTAATACTGGTAAATCAGTGCCATAGGTGCTGGCGTTCGGGCGGCAGGCCCACAAAGTATGGGTATAAGGGTGGGTTGAATGGGGTAAGTCAACCGCCGCGCCTTGATCCACCAGTTTCCCCTGATACATCACTAACACCCGATGGCAATGCTCGGCAACCAGCGGAAGATCGTGGCTTATCAGCAACAAACTCATATTGCGCTGCTCAGTCTGCTCGACAATCAACTCCAATATTTGGTTGCGCAGTTTGGCATCCAATGCGGAGGTGGGTTCATCAGCAATTAATACCCGTGGGTTATTCACCAAAGCGATGGCTAACATCGCCCGTTGGCCCATGCCACCCGAAAGTTGGCCGGGATAACTGTGCCAGGCACTGGCATTTAGCCCGACCGAGGCGAGCGCATTTAATACCCGCTCGCGGGTATCCGCACCGGAAAGCGCATTATGCAGCAGCAGAGATTCTTCAATTTGTTTCCCCACGGTGCGCACCGGATTCAGTGCATAGCGCGGGTCTTGCAGCACCATGGCAATTTCACTGCCACGTAATGCGGCCCATTGCTTTGGTTTCAACTGCAGTAAATCGTGTTCAGTAACTTGACCAGCATTGCCCTGTGCGTCGGTGTTATCCGCATAATAACTCAGCTTTTTGGCACTGACTTTGCCCGGCGTGCGCACTAACCCCATCAACGCTCTGGCGGTAATGGATTTGCCCGAGCCGGACTCTCCCACCAACGCAACCCGCTCGTGGCCGAGATGGAATGAAATATTATCCACCACCCGCTGTTGTTGGAAATCGACACAGAGATTGTCGACGGCAAAAATTTTATCAGTCATGGTGAGGGTCCAAAATATCGCGCAGGCCATCGCCTAACAGATTAAATGCCATGCTGCTCAGTAAGATAGCGCAGCCCGGAATCGCGGCAATCCACCATTGGTCAAAAATAACCTGCATGCCGTCGGCGACCATAGATCCCCATTCTGACATCGGCGGGCGAGCACCTAACCCAAGGAAACCAAGCCCGGCAGCGGCTAAGATGATCCCGGCTAAATCTAATGCCAGCCGCACCACTGCCGAGGGGAGGCACATAGGCAGAATATGGCCCCACAGCAGCCGCAACCCTTTGATTCCCATCATTTCAGCGGCGGCCAGATAATCACTTTTACGCAGTAATTGAATCTCTGCTCTGGCCTGACGGGCATAGGCCGGCCAGGTGGTCAGCGCCAATGCCAGTGCGCCGTTAATTAAACCGGGGCCGAGCATGGCGACGAAAGCAAAAGCCAGAATCAGACGCGGCATCGACATCACCACATCAGTGACGCGCATCAGAATACGTTCGAGCCAGCCGCCGTAATAGCCGGAAAGCACCCCGACCAGCAAACCCAGCGGCAGGGTTATCACGGTCACCAGCAGCACCAGCCCCAAGGTTGGGCGCGTCCCGTAAATCAGGCGCGACAGCATATCGCGGCCATAGCTGTCAGTCCCCAACCAGTGGTCGCGACCCGGTGGTAGCAGGCGGTCAGCCGCGTTTTGCCAGTTGGGATCAAAGGGTGCCAGCCACGGGGCGAAAATCGCGATGAACACCAGCAAGGAGAGAATAAACAGCCCGATGCTGGTGGAGGGCGAACGTTTCAGTGCATGGAAGAATTTTGTCATTGGCATATCAGCGCGTTCTCGGATCCAGCAAGCGAACCAGCAGATCCGTCACATTGTTAATCAAAATAAAGCACATACCGAGCAACAGTGTCCCGCCCATAATGGCGGTGGTATCGCCGGCAAACAGCGCGCTGGTGAGGTAGCGGCCAATGCCCGGCCAGGCAAAGACAGTTTCGGTTAACACTGCGCCCTCCAACATGCTGGTATAGGCCAGCGCAATCACTGTCAGCAAAGTGCCGCGAATATTCGGCAACACGTGCGTGAGTAAAATGCGCATCTCACCCGCGCCTTTGGCTCTTGCCAACGTAATGTACTCTTTATTCAGTTCACTCAAGCAGGCCGAGCGCGTCAGGCGAGTAATACTGGCCAGCGCGTAGTAAGAGAGCAGGGCAACCGGCAAGATCAAATGAGCGACGGCATTGCCAAAGGCACCGGCATCACCGGAGCGCCAGGTATCAATCAGGGCAAAACCGGTTTTTGCTTCCACGGTATATTGATAAATATCATCGAGGCGGCCAGGGCCGGGGCTCCATTGCAGCCGGGCATAAAATAGCAACAGCATCAACAGACCGAGCCAGAAGATGGGCACGGAGTTCCCCAGCAATGTCATAAAGCGGATAGTGGCATCCAGCTTGCTACCGGCCCAGCGGGCGCACAACAAGCCGAGGATAACCCCCAGTGCGGCACCAATCACCAGTGATAATGTTGCCAGTTCCAATGAGGCTGGGAAAACGGTCAGCAAGTCTTGCAACACTGGCTGACCGCTAGCGCTGGCAATGCCGAGATCGCCATGAGCCAGCCGCTCGAGATAATGCCAGAACTGCACGGGTAGCGATTGATCCAGCCCAAGCTGGTGTTTAACTTGCTGATAAGTGGCTTCACTGGCGTGGTCGCCCACGATTTGCAACACCCGGTCCACCGGCGACAGCGCCGACAGGAAAAAGGTGATAACCAGTAGACCGAACAAGGTCAGGGCCAGGGTCAATAACCCCTGTAAAAACCCCCAAAGACGACGCCGGGATAGCGTTCCCGGCGTTTGATTTAGTGCTACAGACATTAACTAGCAACTCACTATTTCATGATTACATTTATCTATATATCAACCCGTTATGCCAAGTATGAAAGGCATAGGCTATTTGCTCACTCGATCATAATAGACCATATCGGCATTTAGACCTTGTTGATAGCCTTTTACGTTATCTCGCAGCACAACTTGTGCTTTGGCTTGATCAATAAAGATATATGGCGAGTTCTTTTGCAGTTCTTCCTGCAACTGAGTGTAAAGTTCGATACGTTTGGCCGGATCGGACTCGGCGACTGCCGCCAGTGTTTGTTTATTCAGCTCAGGAATAACCCAGCCGTTTAAACCGGCAACCGTGCTGCTCTTGCCGTCATTATAGGCAAAGGCACTGGCGTTAGAGTGCGCATCAAAATAATCCGGGATCCACAGACGGATAGCCGATTGATGCTGTTTGGCACGTACGCGGCCATAAACTTGGCTACCCGCGGCTGGCAGTAATACCAATTTCACGCCACCTTGGGCAAAGCTGGCTTGCAACGACTGAGCAATGGTAATGAATGGCGGTTTGTTCTCAACATCCAGTGTCAGCGTGGCATCTTTAATTCCGGCCTTTGTCAGAATCTCTTTGGCTTTAGCTGGGTCAAAGGTGTACGGATTGCTTTCCAACGCGCCCGGCAAACCGACTGGCAGGAAGCTTTGATGCACAAAATACTGGCCTTTCAGCAAATCTTTGGTAATGCCCTGATAATCAACCAAATAGCGGGCAGCCTGCCAGAATTCGGGTTTGCTTAACAGCGGATTCGCCTGGTTGGCGGTGTTAAAGACTAAATAGTTTTGTTCGGCAGACGGGATTTCGACAACTTTAACACCGGCCTGAGTTTTCAGTGCTGCGGTTTGGTCTGGCCCTAA
The DNA here is from genome assembly GCF_946902935.1 of Yersinia sp. Marseille-Q5920. Lineage (NCBI taxonomy): Bacteria > Pseudomonadati > Pseudomonadota > Gammaproteobacteria > Enterobacterales > Yersiniaceae > Yersinia > Yersinia sp. Marseille-Q5920. The sequence goes on from NZ_CAMPQA010000007.1 coordinate 179,313, forward strand.
TTCACGGGCGATATCAGCATCACCTTGCTGAATCAGCAAACGGCGAGCACTTGGGTCGGGCACGTTTTTAATAATGATATTTTTAATCAGTGGCTTACCGCCAGGTGACGTCGGGTTAGCATCCAGTACGATGGCCTGATGCGGCTGATAAACACGCATTTTGAATGGGCCACTACCGGCTGAATGCATTTTCAACCAAGCATTGCCGTAATCGTCGTCTTTAACATTGGCGGTCACGGCTTTTTTATCAACAATGGAGGCGATCGGCGTTGATAAAATATTCAGTGCCACCGCAGGGCTGACATCTGCGCCCCAGCTCAGTTGCACGGTATTGTTATCGATCTTTTTCAAGTGTTGGTCGATATTACTCGGATCCCAGCCTAATACATTCAGGATAAAGGCAGGTGAACGGTTCATTTTGACCGCGCGAGTAAAGGAGAAAATCACGTCATCCGCTTTCACCGGATTACCGGATGAGAATACCGCGTCTGGACGCAATTTCACTGTGAGAGTTTTGGCGGCGGCATCACCCTGCCAACTTTCAGCAAGAATAGGCACGACTTTTGCCGGATTATCACGATCGGCTTGCACCAGGCGTTGATAGAGACTTGGCACGGTCTGAATACTGGAGAGTTCATTACTTTCAGCTGGATCAAGGCTAACAATATCATCCAGGGATTGCACGACAACCAGCGTATCTGGTGGCGTTGCTGCAAAGGCACTGCCAGATAGTGCTGTCAAAACCAATAATGACAGAATTTTAGCTTTCATTGAGACTCCCTGAAATGGATCATGACCATCGATATATAAGTATGGATAGCGGGTGGAAATTATAAACATTGCGCGGAAATTATTGTTTTTAAAACTATTTCATCGCATTTTCTCACGATAATAGCTTTGCTGTCTGTGGTCAAAGTCTCAACAGTTATTTGTTATAACAATTAGTGATAAAAAAACTTTACAAAAAAGTAATGATTCTGAGGTGATTCAAACCTGTGGTCGGTATGAATAAATGTCAGAGACTTCTCACTCAATAAAGAATGAAATGGTTATAATGAAACGTCATTTCATTTAATTTATAAGAAAGGGAATAGCATGATCACCGGAAACATTCATCATTTGGAATTAGTACCTTATTTACCTGCGCAATTAAAAGAAGCTATTGAATATGTGAAAAGCCACATCACCGCAGAAACCCCATTGGGCAAACTCGATATTGATGGCAATAATATGTTTGTATTGATTTCCAATGACTGCACCGACTATTTGGAAAATCGCCGAGCGGAATATCATGCTAAATACTTGGATATTCAAATCATCCTAGAGGGTGTCGAGGGGATGACTTTCAGTAGCTTACCTGCTGGCAAACCTGATACCGACTGGTTAGCAGATAAAGATATCGCCTTTTTACCGGCGGGGGTTGATGAGAAGCAGTTTGTGATGAAAACCGGTGATTTCGTGGTGTTTTACCCAGGGGAAGTGCATAAGCCATTATGTGCGGTGGGCGAACCGGCAAATGTGCGTAAAGCAGTAGTGAAGATATCTGTAAAATAAGCTATTTCACTTGCCAACTTGAGCTTCGGGCAGTGCTCGCCGCCGTCACATACTCCGTGTATGCTCCGTTGGCTGCGCGCTGTCCGCACTCAATCTGTCTGCGCCAATAACGCTTATTGATTAGGTGTGAAAATAATCAAAAGCCAGCACTTCGGATGGCCGGCCCTGTTATGTTTAGTGTTGACCCAATGTCGCAACCATCACGGCTTTGATGGTGTGCAGGCGGTTTTCTGCTTGATCAAACACAATACTATGTGTGGATTCAAACACTTCGTTGGTGACTTCCATGCCGCCCGGTAAGTCATAAAGCTCCGCCATTTGTTTGCCGACGGTGGTTTGGTCATCGTGGAATGCGGGCAAGCAGTGCAGGAATTTAACCTGCGGATTGCCGGTCAGTTTCACTACATCCATATTGATTTGATAAGGTTTCAAGAGAGCAACACGCTCTTGCCACACTTCTTTCGGTTCGCCCATTGAGACCCAAACATCGGTATACAGGAAGTCGGCACCTTTTACACCTTCGGCAATATTTTCTGTCAGTGTGATTTTACCGCCGGTCTTTTTGGCCTGCGCCTGACAAGCCGCCACCAGTTCGGCCTCCGGCCAGCATGCTTTTGGTGCCACTAACCGCAAATCCATCCCGACCAGTGCAGCAGCTTCCAACATAGTGTTACCCATGTTGTTGCGGGCATCACCCAAGTAGGCAAATGTCATTTCACTCAATGGCTTACCCGGTAAGTGTTCCTGCATGGTCAGCAAGTCGGCCAGTAATTGAGTTGGGTGAAATTCATTTGTCAGGCCATTCCATACCGGTACGCCCGCAAATTCTGCCAGTGTTTCAACCACTTTTTGGCCGTGACCACGATACTGAATGCCGTCATACATGCGGCCTAATACTCGGGCAGTATCTTTAATTGATTCTTTATGCCCAATTTGGCTTCCTCCTGGGCCGAGGTAAGTCACGCGCGCACCTTGATCATATGCGGCAACTTCGAAAGAGCATCGAGTACGAGTCGAGTCTTTTTCGAAGATGAGCGCGATATTCTTACCTACCAGTTTTTGTTGCTCACAGCCGGATTTCTTGGCTTGCTTCAGTTCAACAGCCAAATCGAGCAGAGCTATAATCTCGGTGGGAGTAAAATCTAATAACCTTAGAAAGTGACGTTTATAGAACTGACTTATCGTGTTCATCTTTTTCATCCTGAAGGGTTAAACTGAATTTAAATTCAATTTATACGGATAAATATTCAAATACAACCCTAATCAATAAATCTTTCTCGTTTATAGTGGAGGCAATAGCGTGGGTGTGGGAAAATAGCGCCATACTAAGCCCATTGACTGAGGATAAAGGCATGGCAAACCGCGAAATGCTTGACGAACAACGTGACGAAACCCGCCTGATCATCGAAGAACTGCTGGACGATGGCAGCGATCCAGATGCGCTGTACACCATTGAGCACCATCTTTCTGCGGAGAAATTCGAAGTTCTGGAGAAAGCGGCTGTTGAAGCATTCAAGCTGGGTTATGAAGTGACAGATGCTGAAGAGCTGGAAATAGAAGACGGCTCAATGGTGATGTGCTGTGATGTGATTAGCGAAGTTGCTCTAAATGCTGAAATTATTGATGCGCAGGTTGAACAGCTGATTGCTTTGGCTGAAACCTGTGGCGTGAATTACGACGGTTGGGGCACTTACTACGAAGATCCAAACGCAGAAGATGATGAAGACGGCGAGTTCGACGACGAAGAGTCGGTGGATGAGGATGACGACGGCAAGCGCCATTAATTCCCCGTCGTCCTTGACGCTATAGCGGTGTTAGCGGCACTCACTCACCCGAATCACTGACTTGTGTCAGCTCATCGGGATTTGCTTGTTTGCTGCCTTGCTATAGCGCCAATGACTTTGGGTAATGTTTTAGGTGCTTGACGCTATAGCGGTGTTAGCGGCACTCGCTCACCCAAATCACTGACTTGTGTCAGCTCATCGGGATTTGCTTGTTTGCTGCCTTGCTATAGCGCCAATGACTTTGGGTAATGTTTTAGGTGCTTGACGCTATAGCGGTGTTAGCGGCACTCGCTCACCCAAATCACTGACTTGTGTCAGCTCATCTGCACTCGCTTGTTTGTTGCCTTGCTATAGCGTCAATGACTTTGGGTCATGTGAAGCTATAGGTTTCCGCTAATTATTCAGGGCGCTTGATACGCCCTGAATTATCATAACGTTTTCAACATCGTGACTTCGCAATCAACATGACCGGTGTTTCCCATCGGGCCATTAATATGCTCAAAACCCAATCTTTCATATAAGCCGACAGCACTGGTCAGGCTCGCTGTCGTTTCCAGATAACAGTGACTAAAACCCTGCTGGCGGGCAAACTCAAGTGCTTGTAATGCCAATTGTTTTGCCAACCCTTGACCACGTAATATCGGCAGAAAATACATTTTCTGCAACTCACAAAGGGAAGCTTCGCCACCAGACAACGGTGCCACGCCACCGCCGCCCGCAATATTTCCATCCACTTCAATCACCCAGTAAGCACTGCGTGGCTGGCTGTACAGCTCATACAAGTGATCCAAATTAGGATCGGACACGGTATAGCCTTTGTCGGCGGTTAAGCCGAACTCAGCCGAAACGTCGCGGATGACATTAGCGATAGCGAGATTGTCTGCGGCGAGGATGGGGCGCACCAACAGGCGGATAGGTGTGGCTGTGGTCATGCTCTATAAACCCAAAGGTAATAACTTAGTTATAATCTGTAATACCATCTATACCCGCCATACTTCAAGTTGTATGTGCGTTGGCCGCCTTCCGACAACTCGAATTAAATGCAATGGCAAAAAAAAACTGGGGGCCAAATTATTATGGCCCCCAGTGAGTGCTTACTTCATGTCAGATTGAATTACAGTGCGGCGATAGTCGCCTGTTGTTCAATTAACTTCTGCTTAGCTTCGGCACAGGCCGCCATTCTTTCGCGCTCTTTGGCAACCACGGCTTCTGGCGCGCGCGCCACAAATCCTTCATTACTCAATTTACTTTCGATGCGTTCAATCTCGGCTTCCAGCTTCGCTACTTCTTTTGCCAGCCTCTCCAGTTCGGTGGCCTTATCAATCAGGCCAGCCATTGGGATCAACACCTCTGCACCTTCAACCAATTTGGTCACAGATATCGGGCCTTTATCACCGTCAGCTAACAGAGTGAGAGAAGACAAACGGGCTAGCGACTGGATGAAACTCTGGTTTTCCAGCACACGGCGTTGAGCTTCAGCATTGGCTCCGCGCAGCATCACTTCCAGCGGTTTACCTGGCGCAATATTCATTTCTGCCCGGATATTACGCACCGCAATAATGGTTTGCTTGATCCATTCCAAATCGCTCAGGGCTTTTTCATCCACCTGACTGGCATCATATTCTGGGAAAGGCTGCAACATAATAGTGTCCGCAGTAATGCCTTTCAGGGTTTTAACCCGCTGCCAGATAGTCTCTGTGATGTAAGGAATGATAGGGTGCGCTAAACGCAGCAATGCTTCCAGAACTTCAATCAGAGTATGACGAGTCCCGCGTAATTCAGCTTCAGAACCGCTGTTCATCACCGGCTTGGTCAGTTCCAAATACCAGTCACAGAACTGGTTCCAGGTAAATTCATACAGAATACCGGCCGCCAAATCGAAGCGGTAAGTGTCCATTGCTTCGCGGTAGGCTTTGATAGTCTGATTGAATTCGGCCAGAATCCAGCGGTCAGCCAGTGACAACACCATCTCGCCGCCATTCTGCCCGCAATCTTGCCCTTCGGTGTTCATCAGCACGAAACGGCTGGCGTTCCACAGCTTGTTACAGAAGTTGCGATAACCTTCCAGGCGCTTCATATCCCAGTTGATATCACGGCCAGTCGAGGCCAAAGCGGCCAGCGTAAAGCGCAGGGCGTCAGTACCGTGCGGCTCAATGCCGTTCGGGAACTGCTTCTCGGTGCGCTTGCGGATTTTGTCTGCCAATTGCGGCTGCATCATGTTGCCGGTACGTTTTTCCAGCAACTCTTCCAGCGAGATACCGTCAACCATATCCAGTGGGTCGATAACGTTACCCTTCGACTTGGACATTTTCTGCCCTTCGTCATCGCGGATAAGGCCGGTCATATACACGGTTTTAAACGGCACCTGCGGCTTACCATTTTCATCTTTCATAAAGTGCATGGTCAGCATGATCATGCGGGCAATCCAGAAGAAAATAATGTCGAAGCCACTGACCACAACACTGGTCGGGTGGAAAGTTTTCAGTGCTTCAGTTTGCTCTGGCCAGCCCAGTGTGGAGAAAGTCCACAGGCCAGATGAGAACCAGGTATCCAGCACATCTTCATCCTGACGCAAGGCCACATCGGCGCCCAGATTATTTTCGCGGCGCACTTCGGCTTCATCGCGGCCGACATACACTTTACCCTGCTCGTCATACCAGGCCGGAATGCGGTGACCCCACCACAATTGGCGGGAAATGCACCAATCCTGAATGTCGCGCATCCATGAGTAATACATGTTTTCGTACTGTTTCGGTACGAATTGGATCTCGCCGTTTTCAACCGCTTCGATGGCCACTTTAGCCAATGGCGCGGTGCGAACATACCATTGGTCAGTCAGCATCGGCTCGATAACTACGCCGCCACGGTCGCCATAAGGTACGGTCAGGTCATGGGCTTTAACTTCTTCCAGCAGGCCGAGTTTATCGAATTCAGCCACTACAGCTTTACGGGCAGCAAAGCGCTCAAGACCTTGGAACTGTTCTGGAATTGCGCCGCTGCAAGCATCGGACGCTTCGCCATTAGTATCAAACACTTCGGCTTCTGAACGGATATCGCCGTCAAACGTCAGAATGTTGATCATCGGCAGCGCGTGGCGCTTACCCACTTCATAGTCATTAAAGTCGTGCGCTGGCGTGATTTTCACACAGCCGGTGCCTTTTTCCATATCGGCGTGTTCATCACCGAGGATCGGAATGCGGCGGCCCACCAGTGGCAGAATCACTTCTTTACCAATCAGATCTTTATAACGCGGATCTTCTGGATTTACCGCCACGCCGGTATCACCCAGCACCGTTTCCGGACGGGTGGTGGCGACCACCAGATAATCTTTGCCTTCGGCTGTTTTGGCACCATCGGCCAGCGGATAACGCAGATGCCACATAGAGCCTTTGGATTCGCGGTTTTCCACTTCCAAATCAGAAATAGCGGTGCGCAGTTTCGGATCCCAGTTCACCAGACGTTTGCCACGGTAAATCAGATCTTCTTTATGTAGGCGAACAAACACTTCTTTAACGGCATTGGACAGGCCATCATCCATGGTGAAACGCTCGCGTTCCCAATCCACAGAGTTGCCCAGACGGCGCATTTGGCGAGTAATGGTGCCGCCAGATTCGCCTTTCCACTGCCAAATTTTGTCGATAAATGCTTCACGGCCATAATCGTGGCGAGTTTTGCCTTCTTCAGCCGCAATTTTGCGCTCAACCACCATTTGGGTCGCGATACCGGCATGGTCGGTTCCGGCTTGCCACAAGGTGTTTTTGCCCTGCATGCGCTGGTAGCGAATCAAGGTATCCATGATGGTTTGTTGGAACGCATGACCCATGTGCAGGCTACCGGTCACATTCGGTGGCGGGATCATGATGCAGTAACTTTCTTTGCTGGTATCGCCGTTCGGCTTGAAATAACCCTGTTTTTCCCAGTGTTCATACAGCGGCTGTTCGATTTCCTGCGGGCTGTATGTTTTATCGAGGGACGGCTCAGTTTTGTCGGTATTAGAAGGTGTGTTTTCCATTTTCTTTTTATTTCAATTAGTTGGCGGCGTTGCCGTGGTCAAGTGGAAGCCGACGCTGCGATAAGACTTATATCGGTCGCGCGCCAACTGTTTTAAATTTTCTTCGTAAGGCACGAAGTCTACCACTTCATGGAAAGCGGTGGCAAAACCTGCGAACTCTGGCAGTAGGCTAATCAGGAGGTCGCGAGGAGAATTTCCACGTCGTTCCGGCCACGCCAGTTCGACTGGCGCACCATACTTTGGCCCTTCACCGGCTAGATTATGGGGCACAAATTGCTCAGGTGCCCGTTGCCACAGGGCTTCATCTAGCCGCTGGGCTTGTTCCTGACTTTCACAGGCGATCAACACCCGTTTGCCCGCCCGCCAACGTTCAGCCGCAACCTCGCAGGCCAATGCTTCATGAGCACGTAGCTCACCCGCGGGCGTGTCGTGTTCAAGCAGATAAAAGGTGGCGTTCTTCATAGGTTCTCAGCACCCTTCGTCCTTGACGCCGCAGGGGTGTTGGCTGCACTCACTCACCCGAATCACTTACTGATGTAAGCTCATCGGGATGAGTTCGTTTGCCGCCTACCTGCAACCCCAATTACTTTGGGTGTATATCAAATGGAATACATCAAACGATTAATCGTCGCCGTTTAGCCCTGCGCGGTTAAGCAAGAACTGGGATAGCAACGCGACCGGCCGGCCGGTTGCACCTTTGTTTTTGCCCGAACGCCATGCCGTACCCGCGATATCCAGGTGCGCCCAGCTATATTTACGAGTAAAGCGCGACAAGAAACAGCCCGCGGTAATGGCACCACCAGCACGGCCACCAATATTCGCCATGTCGGCAAAATTGGAATCCAACTGCTCATAGAACTCATCACCCAGCGGCAAGCGCCATGCACGGTCACCGGCCTGTTCAGACGCCCCAATCAGCTCGTGAGCCAGTGGATTGTGATTCGACATCAAACCGGTGATGTGATGGCCCAATGCCACAACGCAAGCACCGGTCAATGTCGCGATATCAATCACCAGTTCTGGATCGAAACGCTCGACATAGGTCAATGCATCACACAGCACCAGGCGGCCTTCGGCATCGGTATTCAACACTTCAACTGTCTGGCCAGACATGGTGGTGAGGATATCACCAGGGCGATAAGCACGGCCACCTGGCATGTTTTCACAGCCCGCCAGCACACCAATGACATTCAATGGCAATTGCAGCTCAGCCACCACGCGCATCACGCCATAGACAGTTGCAGCGCCGCACATGTCGTATTTCATCTCGTCCATACCTTCGGCCGGCTTAATCGAAATACCGCCGGAGTCGAAGGTCAACCCTTTGCCCACCAGCACAATTGGCTTAGCGTCCGGGTTTGGATTACCCTTATATTCTATCACTGACATCAATGATTCATTCTGCGAACCATGGCCAACAGCGAGATAAGAGTGCATTCCCAGCTCTTTCATTTGCTGCTCACCAATCACGCGGGTGATGATATTGGTGCTGAATGCATCGGCCAACTGGCGCGCTTGCGAGGCCAGATAGGCGGCATTACAAATATTGGGTGGCATATTACCCAAATCTTTAGCCGCTTTAATGCCGGATGCCACTGCCAGACCATGCTGGATAGCGCGCTCACCGCTGGTTAGTTCGCGGCGGGTTGGCACATTGAACACCATTTTGCGCAATGGGCGACGAGGCTCGATTTTATTACTTTTAAGCTGATCAAAGGTATAAAGCGTCTCTTTCGCTGTTTCTACCGCTTGGCGCACTTTCCAGTAAGTATTGCGGCCTTTAACATGCAGCTCAGTTAGGAAGCAAACAGCCTCCATTGAGCCGGTGTCATTAAGGGTATTGATGGTCTTCTGGATCACTTGCTTGTACTGGCGCTCATCAAGCTCACGCTCTTTGCCACAGCCAATTAACAAGATGCGCTCGGAGAGAATATTCGGCACATGGTGCAGTAATAGCGTCTGCCCGACTTTGCCTTCAAGTTCACCACGGCGCAGTAAAGCGCTGATGTAGCCATCACTAATTTTGTCGAGTTGTTCGGCAATGGGAGATAGACGGCGGGGTTCGAAAACGCCGACTACAATACAGGCACTGCGCTGTTTTTCCGGGCTGCCGCTCTTTACACTGAACTCCATGCACTCTCCTGAATCTTAAAGACAAAGGCGGGAGCTACCGCTAGAATGTAGCACTCCGCAACGATCTCTCTCCGTTGTGTTAACGACGTGTGTTAACCTTAACGGCATAAGTTGTTTTGTTTTGGCGACTATAAGCATGTTCCTATAGGACACCTAAACGCTAGATGTTGTAATACTATTTTAGCTGTGAAGGTTGCCATATGATGAGAATAAATGGCGGATTAACGATGAAACTATCGATTTTCCTGCAAAAAGACAAGTTTTCACAGGCGTATTAGCGTGATCATCATTAGATATCTGGTACGGGAAACACTTAAGAGCCAAATTGCGATTCTGTTCATCCTGCTATTAATCTTCTTTAGCCAGAAGTTAGTACGGATATTGGGCGCTGCGGTCGACGGTGAAATCCCAACAAACTTGGTTTTATCCCTTTTAGGGCTCGGTGTGCCTGAAATGGCACAACTTATCCTGCCATTAAGCTTATTCCTTGGCTTATTGATGACGCTAGGTAAATTGTACACGGAGAGTGAAATCACCGTGATGCATGCCTGCGGCATGGGCAAAAAGTCCTTGATTATGGCTGCATTAATTTTGGCACTGATAACTTCAGCGCTGGCGGTAGTCAATACTATCTGGCTTGGCCCTTGGTCTTCTAAACATCAAGACAAAGTGCTGAATGACGCCAGAGCTAACCCTAGCTTGGCTGCTCTGGCTGGTGGGCAGTTTAAGTCTTCAACTGATGGCAATTCAGCCTTATTTATCGGTAATGTGACGGGCAAAGAGTTTAACCGTGTATTTTTGGCACAATTGCGGCCAAACGGTAATCAACGCCCCTCGGTCGTGGTAGCAGACAGCGGCCATATGACTGAACGGCCTGATGGTTCGCAAGTGGTTATCTTAAATAAAGGTACCCGCTATGAAGGCACTGCATTGTTGCGCGACTTCCGTATTACTGATTTTGTCGATTACCAGGCTATTATCGGTCATCAGGAAGTACAGCAAAACAATAATGTCGCTGAGCAGATGACCATGAAACAGCTGTGGGACTCTACCAAACCTGATGCGCGTGCGGAGTTTCATTGGCGTTTAACACTGATTGTCTCTGTGGTCATTATGGCATTGCTGGTGGTGCCGCTCAGTGTAGTCAACCCGCGTCAGGGCCGTGTTCTGAGTATGTTGCCCGCCATGCTGCTCTATTTGATTTTCTTCCTGTTACAAAGCTCCCTGCGCTCTAATGCAAGTGGTGGCAAGTTGGACCCCTTGATTTGGATGTGGACTGTGAACGGTGTTTACTTTGCAGTGGCGGTGATATTGAACCTGTGGGATGGCCTGCCGGCTCGTAAGTTACGTGCTCGACTGAGAGGGGCTGCCTGATGTTTGGTGTATTAGACCGCTATATCGGACGGACTATCCTCAATACCATCCTGATGACCTTATTCATGCTGGTATCGTTGTCCGGCATTATCAAGTTTGTCGATCAGCTACGCAAAGTCGGGCAGGGCGATTACTCTGCGGTTTCCGCGGGTATGTACACCTTGCTAAGTATCCCTAAGGATATCGAGATATTCTTCCCGATGGCAGCGCTGTTAGGTGCCTTATTGGGCCTGGGCACCTTGGCCACGCGCAGTGAATTGGTGGTGATGCAAGCATCAGGTTTTACCCGCATGCAAATCGCCGCTTCGGTGATGAAAACCGCGATTCCATTAGTGTTGCTGACCATGGCTATTGGTGAGTGGGTTGCCCCGCAAGGTGAGCAGATGGCACGTAACTTCCGTGCACAGCAGATGTACGGGGGGTCATTGTTATCGACGCAATCTGGTTTGTGGGCAAAAGATGGCTCCGACTTTATCTATATCCAGCGAGTTTCGGGTGATAACGAGCTAACCGGGGTCAATATTTATCATTTTGATAAACAGGATCGCCTGCTTTCGGTGCGTTATGCCGCTACCGCGACGTTTGAAGACAATCTGTGGCGCTTATCGCAGGTTGATGAATCTGATTTAAGCAATCCAAATAAAGTGACTGGCTCACAGACACTAACCGGTGAGTGGAGAACTAACTTAACACCAGAGAAGTTGGGTGTGGTTGCTATGAACCCAGATTCACTTTCTATCAGCGGATTGCATGATTACAGCAAATACCTGCGACAAAGTGGGCAAGAGTCGAGCCGATACGAACTGAATATGTGGGGCAAGATATTTGCGCCATTCTCAGTTGCCGTGATGATGCTGATGGCGCTGTCATTTATTTTTGGTCCATTACGCAGTGTACCAATGGGGGTTCGGGTGGTTACCGGTATCTTCTTTGGTTTTGTTTTCTATGTATTGGATCAGATTTTCGGCCCACTTAGCTTGGTTTACAGCATCCCTCCGGTCATCGGCGCGCTGTTACCGAGTATACTTTTCCTCCTAATCAGTGTTTATTTGCTGCTAAAACGGCGTTGATGGCGGTTTTTTCAACACTTAGACTAAACTTAGTGGGATAACAGTTGCATGCGGACTTCGGGTAGGTATAATTCACCTCGTTCTCCGCATACTACTTCAGTGCCGAAGTGGCGAAATCGGTAGACGCAGTTGACTCAAAATCAACCGCCGCGAGGCATGCCGGTTCGATTCCGGCCTTCGGCACCATTAGTATGTAAATCAAGTCACCACAGGGTGGCTTTTTTTTTGCCTGTCGTTCAGCAAAGTCCATTATCTTCCGTAAAAGTCTATATAAAACAGCATGTAACATTCTGGTGATTTTTGCCACTTCTCCATTCTGGTATTTCTACGTCCATTAGCAGCCATCATCACTGGGGGTCAAAATGGGGGTCAGCTCGATTCGGAAAATTTGTGACCCCCAAATATGCACCAGATATAGGTGGTATCAGCCTTTGTGACGATCTTAGCGGGGTAGGTTGTAGCATCGGGGGGTATCTCTTTACAAAGGACATTTTGGGGGTGTCCTTGGTGCAGAGATAATTAGGCACTATCGTTTTCTGTAATGCCATTGATTAACATAATGTTGTTGTAGAGAAGCCAGCTTGAATTTTGCCTTTATCACCCGTTGACAGCCATAACACTCCAATAGCATAGTGAGCGCTTTCTGGGTTCTATAAGGATGTGACCCCAATGGCACTGACTGATGCCGCAATTCGAAATGCCAAACCTCGCGATAAAGCTTATAAACTCACTGATGCTCAAGGACTCTATCTACAGATACAACCTCGTGGAACTAAGCTCTGGTACCTTAAATTCCGTATCAATGGAAAGGAAAGCCGCATTGCTTTTGGTGGTTATCCTGCTGTCAGCTTACTCATAAGGCTGAGCACTTCGATGAGCGCAGACTGAGGGTCCAGTGGTGGATAGATTATCTGGATGCGAACCGGGAGAAGGGGTTAACCCGTTTGATTTCGTGGAGATTAATAATCAGTTAAGGTAAAAGGCACTTTTCTTTTGCAGCTTCTTTCTCTGAAAAGTCTCATATAAATGGTGTTCTCCACTAGCCTTTTGACGTTGGAGGGGAATGGCGTGTCTTTTGTCATCGTTACTGTCTGAATGTGTTTGCATTAGTATGTTACCCAGGGTACAGCAATGAGCCTTGTATAACGAAAGCTCAACATTCTATTAAAGTATAAAATCATGTTCGGGCTTACGGCTGTTATAAAGTTAGGCTTTGAAGGATACCTGGCTATTTTAAGTTGTAACGGTCGAATGCTGGCCGTAGGTTAAGTGATTATTTAGTCTCGGTATTCATTTCTTTGCCCTGTATCGTTTGCGATAGTTTTCGTTACGGGTATTATTTTGCGAATTGCATTTCAAAAACTGCATTTTTGCTTGGGCACATTTGCTCTATAGCTACGATTTATCCTGAGGATTTTCATGACTAACACTAACTTCTCTCAAACGGCTGCCTTTATCTGGTCGGTGGCTGACCTGCTTCGCGGTGATTTTAAGCAATCCCAGTACGGGCGTGTGATTCTGCCTTTTACCTTACTGCGCCGTCTTGAGTGTGTGTTAGCGCCAACCAAAGATGCAGTGGTGGCAGAGGCTGAAAAGCTGAAGACTAGTCCGCTGCCCGAAGAAGGAAGAGAGAAGTTTCTGTTACGTGCCACCAAGGGTCTGTCGTTCTTCAATACCTCGCCGATGGATCTCGGCAAAATGGGTCAGAACGATATTAAGGCCAATTTGGAGAACTATGTTCAATGTTTTTCGAAGGATGCGCGGGAAATCTTTGAGCACTTCAAATTCACCGAATTTGTTGGTTTGTTGGATGATGCCAACCTGCTGTTCAAAATCGTTAAGAAATTTGCTACCACTGACTTAAGCCCAAATGCTATTTCTAACTATGAAATGGGGCTGGTGTTTGAAGAGCTAATTCGGCGCTTTGCGGAAAGCTCGAATGAAACGGCGGGTGAACACTTTACCCCACGCGATATCGTGCGTTTAACTACCTCTCTGGTGTTTATGGAAGATAATGATGCCTTGTCAAAGGATGGCATCATTCGCACCATTTATGATCCAACGGCCGGTACGGGTGGCTTCCTCTCTTCCGGTATGGAGTACGTGCACGAACTTAACCCGAACGCGGTAATGCGTGCTTTTGGGCAGGAACTGAACCCCGAGTCCTACGCCATCTGTAAAGCCGATATGCTGATTAAAGGGCAAGATGTCAGCCGCATCAAACTGGGCAATACCCTTTCTAACGATCAGTTACCGCAAGATCAGTTCGACTACATGCTGTCTAACCCGCCGTTTGGTGTGGACTGGAAAAAGATTGAAGGTGAGATTAACGGCGAGCATCAACTGAAAGGTTTTAATGGGCGTTTTGGCCCAGGTCTGCCGCGTGTATCTGATGGTTCACTACTGTTCCTGATGCATCTGATCAGCAAAATGCGCGATAACCACAACGCCGATGGCTCGGTGAGTAACGGCGGGCGGATCGGCATTATTCTGAACGGCTCACCACTGTTTACCGGCGGGGCGGGTAGTGGCGAGAGTGAAATCCGTCGTTATATTCTGGAAGCTGATTTGTTGGAAGGGATTGTCGCGCTGCCGACCGATATGTTCTACAACACCGGGATTGCCACTTATGTGTGGATTTTGTCGAACAAGAAAGCACCGGAGCGTAGGGGCAAAGTTCAACTGATTGACGGCACCAATCTGTGCGGCAAGATGCGTAAGTCTTTAGGTTCCAAACGTAACATCATGGGCGAGGATGATATTAAGCTTATCACTCGTACCTTTGGTGATTTTGAGGTGGTGGAAGCGACTGCTCTTGAAACATTAGGTCTTGAGAAAGCGCCTGAGCAGAAATCTAACCGTGGCCGTCAGTCGGCAACGGCGAAAATCGAAGCGCCAAAAACCTTCGCCAGTAAAATTTTTAACAGCACGGATTTTGGCTACCGCCGCCTAACCATTGAGCGCCCGCTGCGTTTGTCTGCTCAAGTTACTGATGAATCGATTGCCACACTGCGCTTTGCTCCGAAGCCGTTTAACGTGCCGATGGAGCGCCTATATGACGAGTTCGCCGCGCAATGGCAAGACGATAATTACGGCGATTTTACCGGGCTGCAAGTTGAAGCGCGCGCCATTATCAAAGCTGAATTTGCTGAGCTGAAAGAGAAGCAAATTAAAGACCTGCTGGACAGCAAATTGTGGCTGGCACAGCTTGCATTGATGGATAAAGCACAGCAAATCCAAACCGCATTGGGTGTGAAAACCGGCGGCAAAGAGCGAGTTAGTGATGACTTTAATGAGTTCCAACTCACCTTAAAAGGCGCGATTAAAACCGCGGGCGTGAAGCTGGATACTAAAGAAAATAAACAGTTTATCGACGCTATCACCACTAAAAACCCGGATGCCGAGCCGGTGGTGAAAAAGGTACTAAAAGAAGCCGCCCAGCCGCTGTATGGTGCATTTGAATATAAAGGCAAAGTGGTGGAGTTCGAGCAGGATGGCGATCTGCGTGATAACGAAAATGTGCCGTTAAACCCGGTTATCGCTACCAGCGATTTGATTGAGAACTACTTTAAAGCCGAAGTGCTGCCGCACGTTGCCGATGCCTGGATTAACGCCGATAAGCGCGATGCCAAAGACGGTGAAATAGGGATTGTCGGTTATGAAATCCCGTTTAATCGCCATTTCTACGTTTATCAGCCGCCGCGCCCGTTAGAAGAGATTGATGCGGATTTAGATGCGGTGAGCGCCGAGATTATGAAGCTATTGCAGGAGGTACATTCCTGATGGCTAAATATAAGGCTTATCCGGAATATAAGGATTCTGGTGTGGAGTGGCTGGGAGAAATTCCCAAAGAATGGAAAGTCAGTAGAGTAAAATATATAGCGCCATTTCAGGTTGGTTGGACTCCTCCGACTAAGAATGATGCTAATTTCATTGGTGATAATTTATGGGTGAATATTTCTGATTTAAAAGGAAAGTACATTTCATCCACTGCAAAATGCATCTCCGACTTGGCTGCTAAAGAAGCCTCTATGGATATAACCCCTAAAGGGGCACTACTATACAGTTTCAAGTTGTCGGTAGGTGCTGTATCATTTGCGGGGTGTGATCTCTATACAAATGAGGCAATTGCTTCATTTCTTGATAACGCTACACTTCCTTTATCATATTTATATTATGTACTCCCAAAATTCATAATTGAAAATGCATCAACCAATATTTATGGTGCTAAAATATTAAATCAAGAGCTTATCAAAAATTCTTTCTTACTTGTTCCTAGCTCTAATGAAGCAAGAAATATTGCCACCTTTTTGGATCACGCAACCGCAAAAATCGATAAGCTGATCGAGAAGCAACAGCAACTAATTGAACTGTTAAAGGAAAAACGTCAGGCAGTGATTAGCCATGCGGTGACTAAAGGGCTAAATTCTGATGTGCCAATGAAAGATTCTGGTGTTGAGTGGCTGGGGGAAGTGCCGGAGCATTGGGAAACTTTACCAACCAAACGACTATTTAGGTTGGTAACAGAACCTGCTGAAATGAGTAATAGCCATGAGTTATTATCTGTTTACACAGCTATTGGTGTTGCACCACGAAAAGACTTAGAGCCTAAAGGTAATAAAGCATCCACCACAGATGGTTATTGGATAGTAAAAAAAGGAGATATAATTGTTAATAAACTTCTTGCGTGGATGGGTGCCGTTGGCTATTCAAATTATGATGGAGTGACTAGTCCCGCTTACGATATTCTAAGGAAGACGAAAGATATAAACCCTAAGTTCTATCACTATCTTTTTAGATTAGAGCTAACACAAAGAGAATTTAAAAGGTGGTCTAGAGGAATTATGGAGATGAGGCTTCGTCTTTACTTTGAGGAGTTAGGTAGAATAATTATGCCTGTTCCATCCATGTTGGAACAAAACCTAATTGTTGATGAAATTGAAAAATTAGAAACTCAATATTCACAGTTAGAAAGTATTGCATCTCTTCAAATAAATCTTCTCCAAGAACGTCGCACCGCCCTTATTTCTGCCGCCGTCACCGGAAAAATCGATGTACGCCATTGGGTTGCACCCGAAGCCCGTGAAGTTGAGTTATCACAGGAGGTCAGCGCATGAGTATGGACACCACCAAAGAGGCAATTTTCCAGAATGAAATCATTACTCAAATGGTTGCTAAAGGTTGGGTTTGTGGCAAATCAGATGGCTATGACCGCGAACACGCGCTCTTCTCCCAAGATGCCATAGCTTTTGTACAAAATACTCAGCCGCTGGAATGGGAAAAGTTTGCCAGAATTTACCCGACCGATACTGAACGTCATTTCCTTGATGTGCTGGTAGCGCAACTTAAAAAAGCCGATAACAACGCCACCGATATATTGTCGCGCACTTACGGGACGCTGGGCGTATTGCGTCATGGTATTAAAAGCCACAATGCGCGCTTTTCATTATGCCAATTTAAGCCAGAGCATAATCTCAACCCGGAAACGCTGGCGCGTTATCAACAGAATATCTGCCGTGTGGTGCCAGAGCTGGTTTATAGCCCCTATGCCACCAAAGCCGCGTTTGAAGAATCTGGCATAAAAGCCAAAAAGTGGCGAATCGATCTGGTGCTGTTTGTTAACGGCCTGCCGGTGACAACGCTGGAGCTGAAATCTGAGTTCAAACAGGCGGTGCAAAACGCCATCAAACAATATAAAAAAACGCGTTTGCCCAAAGACCCGATAACCAATAAACCTGAGCCGCTGCTGACCTTTAAACGGGGCGCGTTGGTGCATTTTGCTGTTAGCCAGTATGACGTGTTTATGGCGACCAAACTGGCCGGCGATGACACTTTCTTCCTGCCGTTTAACAAAGGCACCAAAGACGGCGGTGCAGGTAATGATATTCCCGAAGATGAAAACGAGTACGCCACCAGCTACTTGTGGAATGAAGTTCTACTGCCCGACAACTTACTGAAAATCCTCGCCAGTTTTGTGCATCTACAAATTGAAGAAAAAGAAACATGGAACGGGTTGAAAGGAAAAAAAGAGAGCCTTATTTTCCCGCGCTATCACCAGTGGGATGTGGTGAATAAGCTGATTAGTGCCGCCGTGGTTGAAGGTACAGGGCATAAATATCTTATTCAGCACAGCGCGGGTTCCGGTAAATCTAACTCCATTGCCTGGACTGCTCACCAGCTTTCAACTCTCTACGATGAGCAGGGTGAAAAGCAGTTTCATTCGGTGATTGTGGTCACTGACCGCACGGTATTGGACGATCAGCTACAGGACACTATCTACCAGTTTGAACATGCGGACGGCGTTGTCGGGCGCATCAATAATAAAGAAGGCGATGGCTCCAAATCAGAAAAACTCGCCAGCGCGCTGGAAAACTCACAGCCGATTATTATCGTCACCATCCAGACTTTCCCGTTCGTGCTGAAAGCCATCGAAAACAGCGTCAGCCTCAAACAGCGTAAATATGCGGTGATAGCTGATGAAGCGCACTCATCGCAAAGCGGCTCCACAGCGCGTCAGCTTAAAGAAGTGCTGATGACCGACGAGGTAGATGACGATGTGGTGTTGTCATCGGAGGACATTATCGATGCCACTGTCGCCGCCCGTAAAGGCAGCAGCAACCTTAACTACTATGCATTTACCGCCACGCCCAAAGCGAAAACCCTTGAGCTATTTGGCCGCCGCCCTAACCCGCTAGAACCCGCATCGAAAACCAACAAGCCCGAAGCCTTTCATGTTTACTCCATGCGTCAGGCGATTGAAGAGGGCTTTATTCTTGATGTCCTGAAGAACTACACCAACTACAAAGTAGCCTATCAGCTGCTGCAAAAACTGGCAGATGCCGACCGGGAAGTCGACAGTAAAAAAGCCAAAATTAAACTGAACCAGTGGGTTACATTGCACGATCATAATGTTGCGCAAAAAGTAAAAGTGATTGTTGAGCACTACCGCAAACATGTGATGCATTTACTCGGTGGGCAAGCCAAGGCGATGGTGGCCACCAGTTCGCGTAAAGCCGCAGTGCGCTATAAGTTGGCATTTGATCAATACATCGCCGAAAAAAACTATCCGAAGATTAACGCAATGGTGGCGTTTTCTGGCGAGGTGGAATTTCTTGAGAGTGACCACAATAGCCTGGCACTGCTCAACCAGAAGTTCACCGAAATCAATATGAATCCGGGGCTGAAAGGCCGGGATATGCGTAAAGCTTTTGATAGTGATGATTATCAGGTCATGTTAGTGGCGAATAAATTCCAGACTGGTTTTGACCAGCCGAAATTATGCGCCATGTATGTGGATAAAGCTCTCGGTGGTGTGGAGTGTGTACAGACGCTCTCGCGCCTGAATCGTATCTATCCGGGTAAAGCACAGTCGGGCACCTTCGTACTCGATTTCTATAACAAACCGGATGATATTTTGGCAGCTTTCCAGCCTTACTATCAAACTGCTGAGTTGACAGATGTCAGTGACCCACAGCTAGTCTTTGAGTTGTCACAGAAACTTCGCGCTAGCGGTATTTTTCTCTGGAGCGAAGTCGAGCAATTCTGCGAGGCATTTTTCACTAAAAACAAATCCAACGCCGCGATCAGTAATATCTGTAAACCCGCCGTTGAGCGCTGGAAGAAGCGTTATACCTCGGCGATTGATGCTTATGTGCTGGCAAAAGAAATTTTTGAGCGAACCAAAAAAACCCACGATGTGGTGCTTATCACTAATGCCGAAAACAGTTTTAAAGAGTGCAAACAAGAGAAAGACAAACTGGATATCTTCAAGAAAGATCTTGGCAGTTTTGTTCGTTTCTACGAGTTTATGTCGCAAATCGTTGAGTACGATGACAAAGAACTGGAGAAACTTAGCCTATTTGCCCGCCATTTGCGTCCGCTGCTGCATGAACAGCGCGTTGAAGAAGATGAGATTGATTTAAGCAATGTGGAGATGAGCCATTACCGCTTATCGAAAATCCACGAGCAGCATCTCAAGCTGCAGGAAGATGCCGGAGAATACAAAATCGAACCAGGCAATGACATCGGCACCGCCAAGCCAAAAGATAAGAAAGAAGAGTTCCTGTCGAATATTCTGGCACGTCTAAATGACCTGTTTATTACTGATAATCTCAGTGATAAAGACATGATTAACTATGCTTTTACCGTGCGCGACAAGTTATCGGAAAACCAGGCAGTCATGACGCAAATTGCCAACAACACCCGTGAACAAGCTATGCTGGGGGATTTCCCTAAAGCCATTGATGACGCGGTAATGGATAGCAATGATGCTCAGCACGAAATGATGATGCAGTATTTGTCTAATCCGGAGTTGGCGAAAGGGTTTGCCCGGGTAGTGTTTGATATGTTGAAAGGGGCTTGAGTTTTTAGCTGGTCGGGAGTGGGGTTATTTTTAGTCTTTGTCTGGGAAGGCTAGTGCTTAAATGTCCCCTTATTGAAATTCTGAGATTCGCAGTACTGATGGCGGGTTAGGCTACGTGCCAGTCATGATTCAACGTGGTTTTTTTGAGGACTCAGTACGCTGCCGGTGTCGTATTCGCATCATAATTATCGCTGTCTTGCTGTCTTGCTGTCTTGCTGGCTTTGCAGCAGCAGGTCGCGGCCGACATCCACCTTGACGCTTTCGCCGCTGGCCTGCGCGCCGATGAGTGAAGTATCGCGGCCGCTGTTGAGCGACAGGGTGCCGCCGCTGTCGAGGGTGGTTTCAGTCCAGGTGGTGCCGTTGCCGTGTTCATTGCCCTGGCCCTTGTTGGCGTTGGCAAAGATGCTCAGGCCACTGCTGGCACCATTCAGGCCCAGACTGACCCCTACGCTGCCGCCGCTGCTGCTGTTACTGCCGTCGGTTTTCTGCGTGTTGGCGGCACCGAGTAACAGCAAGTCGCGGGCGGCATCTAAGGTGGTATCACCGCCGGCTTTAAGCTGGCTGCCTTGCACCAGAATATCGCCGCTGTTCCCCTCGCCGGTGGCTGTCACCGTCAGGTTGTTGCCCGCCGTCAGGGTCGAGCCGGTCACGCTGGTCTGTTCCTGATGCTGCTGTGAGGACGATTTTTGTGAGCCTAATGAGGCGCTGACACCGAACATGCTGGCGGCATCGCCCCCTTGCGCCTGCACCAGTTGGCCGGCCTGCACCGCCTGCGCGCCACTGAGTGCGGCTTTCACCCCTTGCAACGCGGCTAATCGGCCATTGCTCTCGTCGCGGGCCTCTTTGGCGGTGGTATATCACCTTAGGCGTTATTGACCAGTATCACTATAATTTCATCCGGTGAAGCTCCATTTTGAAACATGAAAGCGCCAAGCAAAGCCTGCGATATGCCTTTACCAAAATTAAAGTTATTATTCTCCATGAAAATAAAATCCCGCCGTGAAAGATGGGATTTTTATCATTCAACAGCCGTTGCTACATATTGTTCAATAAGATGAACATCTTCAACATTACATTCTGGATAGATCCATTTTTCCCAGTTGTTAATAATCCACGTTGTACTTAAGGCTCGGCCCTCCTTCGAACCACTATCGGCAGGTAGCTCTATTAATATTAAACCTGCTTTATGGCCGGTAGACACAACTAGGCCATGAGTATCAAAAAGATCAATGACCATAAAATCTACCAATGATTCATAAGGCCAAACTGCAGGTAATCTAAAAACTGAACCTCTCTTGATGGATTCATTCTTATAATCAACTAGTCTCATTATTTCACCTTCAAATTGTGGGAACCCGATTTATCTTGGCTGTTAGGTATTTTTTGCATAGAGAAATCAACTTCACCTAAATGTTTACCTTTCGGGCTGACAACTTCAAATCGGCCATGCTGCGTATCAAGTGCATAAAGATTTCCATCTTGTCCTCGATACACATCGCGCCCATTATTTTTAGTTAGCTGATTATCTTTAACCATGCCGTATTCTGCTGCAACTTTCGGGGCTGTTTGTTTTATAATCGCGACACGCTCTCCCGGAGGAAGTCCGACTAAACTTTTTTCGAAAGTACCAACAGTTACACCCGTTACAATTTTGATGTTTGAATCAATAAGTTTAACAACATCAGGTAATTTCTTACCCGGCAGGAAAAGGCCCGCCAGCATTCCGCCCGTGGCTTCCAGTGCAAGCTGGTTACCTTGTGCAGCTTCTTTCACCTGTCCTGCAACCGCTGTCCAGGTTTCACTCTTCATCAGGGTTTTCAGCGTATCTGCTGCAGCTTGATTTTTACCCGCCAGATCGTTTAATGCCTGAGTGCAGTAACTGTCTCCGGCAGCACATGAAGCCAGTGCCATCGCTGCATCGGCTACATAATCCACTGATCCCAACGTCGCATCGCCGGTATCGGCAAGAGCATTAATAATACCGTTCGCAATGGAAGAGGTTGTGCCCTCACCAAGCTTATCCCTAACCTGATTTTTCAGGGATTCCGCGGCCTGTTTAACCGTTTCACGGGATTTGTCACCACTCAGGGAGTTATTCTCAACCGCATTTTTCCCAGCCTGTGCACCGGCAACCGTATCAGCGGTGCTGTCGCCGGTCAATCCACCGGCTAATCCTGCCGCCAGTGTACCCAATGCGCTGATGGTTTGTCGTTGCTCTTCTGTCAAGTCTTCACGTTTGATACCAGGATACATCTGCTGGGCGATATACTCACCCATCGCTGCACCCGAAGCGCCCGCCAGCGCACTGTTGCCGTTTATCTGCGCCACGACCGCACCCAGTACCGCATGGGCCATTAGGTTGGCTTCAGTGTTGACCTTGCCGTTGGCATCGGTTGTCATATTGTGAATCACTTCAGCCAGATAGGGCGCGGAAGCCCCTGCCAGCGCTTGCGCCATATTCCCGCCCGCCAGCCCTTGAATAGCGGCGGTGGCGGCCTGAAGCCCCTGTTGCAGTGCGCTGCCGGTGCCGTATTTCTGCATTTCGGCTTTGTATTCGGGTGTTTCGCGTAAGGCATCCGCATCGCCTTTCAGCTCAGGATGGCGTTTCAACGCTTCCTCAAGCCCGAGAATATCCCCCTGCGTCCGCGCAATATCCATCGCCTGACCGCCTATCTCGCCAATCAGCTGTGCTTCTTTGAGGCGGTTTTGCTCTTTCTCTTTATCAAATATCGGGCCGATGCTGCCGTTGGCATGGTCGGTGTCGCGGCTCAGGTCATCGACATTCTGCTGTTGTTTATCGGTATCACGGAGGGTGATGTTGCCCTCACTGACCGCCGCCTGTGTGGTGCCCCCGGCATGACCGTCATTACCCAGCCCCGACAGCACCACGCCGCCCAGATTGCTCAGCAGGTCAGACCCCACCGGGCCGCCGCTGCTCAGGCTGCCGCCCTGATGCTCGGCGTTGAAATCGGCTTTATTCTCAATATCACTGAAGCCCAGTGTGCCGGTGTCCAGACTATTTTTACTCTGGTCTGCGGTGCTGGCAATCACTGCGCCATCCAGCTGAGTATGCTCGCCGACGGTGATATCAAAGCCGCCAGCGCCCGCAAAGATGCCGGTCTGTTCCTGCACCGAGTCATAATTGCTGTGCAGTTTGTCCTGACTCATGCTCAGGTTGGCCGAGCCGCCGCCGGTCACCGCCACGCTGACACCGCCGCTGCTGCTGGTCTGCTTCGCATCATAATTATCGCTGTCTTGCTGGCTTTGCAGCAGCAGGTCGCGGCCGACATCCACCTTGACGCTTTCGCCGCTGGCCTGCGCGCCAATCAGCGAGGTATCGCGGCCGCTGTTGAGCGACAGGGTGCCGCCGCTGTCGAGGGTGGTTTCAGTCCAGGTGGTGCCGTTGCCGTGTTCATTGCCCTGGCCCTTGTTGGCGTTGGCAAAGATGCTCAGGCCACTGCTGGCACCATTCAGGCCCAGACTGACCCCTACGCTGCCGCCGCTGCTGCTGTTACTGCCGTCGGTTTTCTGCGTGTTGGCGGCACCGAGTAACAGCAAGTCGCGGGCGGCATCTAAGGTGGTATCACCGCCGGCTTTAAGCTGGCTGCCTTGCACCAGAATATCGCCGCTGTTCCCCTCGCCGGTGGCTGTCACCGTCAGGTTGTTGCCCGCCGTCAGGGTCGAACCGGTCACGCTGGTCTGTTCCTGATGCTGCTGTGAGGACGATTTTTGTGAGCCTAATGAGGCGCTGACACCGACCATGCTGGCGGCATCGCCCCCTTGCNAGTCGCGGGCGGCATCTAAGGTGGTATCACCGCCGGCTTTAAGCTGGCTGCCTTGCACCAGAATATCGCCGCTGTTCCCCTCGCCGGTGGCTGTCACCGTCAGGTTGTTGCCCGCCGTCAGGGTCGAACCGGTCACGCTGGTCTGTTCCTGATGCTGCTGTGAGGACGATTTTTGTGAGCCTAATGAGGCGCTGACACCGACCATGCTGGCGGCATCGCCCCCTTGCGCCTGCACCAGTTGGCCGGCCTGCACCGCCTGCGCGCCACTGAGTGCGGCTTTCACCCCTTGCAACGCGGCTAATCGGCCATTGCTTTCGTCGCGGGCCTCTTTGGCGGTGGTGGCCGCGGTATTGAGAGCGCTGCCGACCGCACCGGACAGCGCCAGTGTCAGGCCGCTGCTTTTTTGCTCGACGCTATGAGTCTGGCTGCTGTGATTTTCCGCCGCCAAAATACTGACGCTCTTACCGCTCAGATTAATGTCTTTACCGGCCAACACGTCGGAGCCTTGCACCGTCAGGTCTTCACCGGCGGTCATGCTGACATTGCCCAGTACGCTGCCGACGGTGCTGCCGACGTTGGAGAGGGATTTGCCCGTATCGGTGACTTTGGTGCTGCTGCTGCCGGCCATGACACCCATGCCGCCGGCGCTCATCAGGCCGGATTTTGTCTGCTCATACAGGTGAGATTCACTCTCGCTCTGCTGCGCGCTGCCGACGGTGAGGTTCTCTTTTGCCCGCAGGTTGATATCCTTGTCTGCCACCACATTGCTGCCGATGACCGCGATATTTTTGCCACTGACATCAAGAGAACCGGCAGACAGCATGGAGCCGACCGCCAGCGTCTGGCTAATACTGTCTTCGCTGCGGGTGGTGGTGCTGGAGGCCAGCCCTTTTTTAGTGCCGGTATGATTGCGCTGCTCATCATGCTGTTCAGTCTGGGCGGTGAGGGTGACATCGCCGCCCGCCGCCAGTGTCAGCGCGCCGTCAGTTTGTATCGCGCTGGCGCTGAGGGTGATGTCTTTTGCCGTCTGCAAATGGATATCGCCGGTGGCGTTTAACTGGCTGCCGCGCAGGGTTTCATCATAAAGCTCCACTGAGCTGGTATGGCGTTTGCTTGAGGATTCACCGCTGACCTGCAGGCTGTCGGTGGCGGCGCTGAGGTTAATATTTTGCGCCTGCACATCAATAGTGCCGGCATTGATATTGGCCCCCACCGCGGTCAGATTATTGACATTGGCGGTTAGCGCACCGCCGACATTGACCTCACTGCCCAGATGGCGGATATGCTCACTGCTCGCGCTGCCACTGCCATAATTTGCACTTATCTGGTCGCGGGTTTGTACCGTATTGAGCAGCCAGTCACCGCCGGTATTGACCTGCAAATCCTGACCGACATTGAGGCCGGCACCTTGTAGGATAAAATCGCGCCCGGTATTAATCACCGCGTTATTGCTGACATTGATACTCGCCAGCGGCCCCAAAATGGTTTGATTACGCAGCACTGAGCCATTGCTGCTACTGAGTTGTTCACTGCTGGTGCGCAGGATGACATCGCGGCCACTGTCCAGTTGCAGGTTGGTGGCATTGAGTCGCGCACTGGTCAGGTCAATATCAGTGTTCAGGGTACTGAGCAGCATAGTATTGCCCGCCTGAAGCAGGCCGCCACGGTTATTGAGCGTGATGTCTTGCGCCATACTGATTTGCAGGTCATTGGTGGCTTTAATCGCCCCCGAGTTAGTGAAACCCTGCACATTCGTTAAGGTGATATTGTCAGCCGCAATCAATGCGCCGTTGGCATGCAACTCACCCGGTTTAATCCCCGCCAGATAGACCACTGGGACTAATACGGTTTGTCCGGCGACTTCACGGGTTTCCATGAGGATGATATTGCTGGTCAGTGCCGCCATCTGCTCGGCACTGAGGTGGGTACCGAGGGCAATATTGAACGCCTTGCTGTACTCAAGCCCCGCCGCAAACAGTTGCTCGAACTGCTCCTGGGCGCTGCGGTAATCACTGGCGACCGCCTGACCGGTCAATGCCAGCACTTGGTCGCGCACCAGACGTTGTTCATAGGCATTATCCCCCAGACGTTTGAATATCACATCGGGGTTGTTATTGAGCTGCTGGAGCACATAGTCCGAGCCGCGCCAGTTATTCAGATTGGCAAATGCCGGGTGGGTTTCGACCAGATAGCCGCCGCTCACCGCACGATCAGGGGCGGAGAGGCCAGATCTGTCCACATTGGCGGATGGGTTATTGATAGCCTCAAGCGAGAGTTCCCCGTCAGGATCCGGCGCGTATTGACCTTGGTCAGTGTTGAGCTGATATAGCCCACCGCTGGGGAGTGTCAGGGAAATACCGTTAAATTCGATGGCGATATTTTTCCCGGTACTGTCGCTGCCACTCGGTGGGGCGATCGCGCCGGGGTTGGCGCCATTATGAATAATCGTGCCACTGCCGCTGAGGGTTTTTGCGGTGATACTCGAGGCATATTGGTGGGTGGCCAGCTCACTCACCTCCGGCCCCCAACCGATGCCCCACAAATCGCCTTTGTAGGTACGGTAGCGCCACTCACCGCTGGAGGTGGTTTTTTCTATCAGACGTTGTGCGCTGCCCCAACCATCTTGTTGCAGGGTGACACCGGAGAGATCAATCTCGCCTTGCGCGCTCACTTTGCTCCAGAAGTTTTCCAGCGTGCCGACCTGCGGGGTCAGGTTTCCACCGGCTAACAACTGTGCTTCCGGGCTGATTTGATCGATGCCGTTATAGGCAATGGTCGACGTATAATTCGTGCCGATATAATCGCTGTTCATCGAGCCGCCATGAGGCGGTTCTGCATAGCGCCCACCTGGAATATCGGGGTTTTCGGCTGTCCAGTAAGCAGTCCCATTCACCGTATCCGCGACGACAAAGTCAGTATTGGCGGTGAGAATATGACGACGATTGGTCAGTGTCGTGGCGTAAATCAACATATCTTTGCCGGATTCAATCAGGCCAGAAATATTGAGTACCTGAGCGGCCGACAGATAATTACCACTCTGGTCCAGAGCGCCCGCCAGGATAATCTTGCCCATGCCTAACAGGGTGGTGCTCGGGGCGGTGTCGGTGTTGGTGACGGTATCACTGTTTTCAATCACCGGAGCCAGCAAGGCTAAGGTGCCGTTCTCATCGGTCGCGCCGATCAAGGCGTTAGGGCCGGAGTTAGTGATGCTTTGACGTGCTTTGAGTGTGGCTTCTGCGCTAATAATGGCGCCGCTATTGAACAGGGTGGTGGAGTCGGTATCGAGCCGCCCGCTGGTTAATATTTCGCCGTGATTAATCAAGGCACCTGTGGTGGTTAGCCCGGCTTGCGTCGCGATAATATTGCCGTTATTCAGTAAGCTGCTCGAACGGGTGCTGAGTTTGCCACCCGCCAATAACTGCCCGTCGTTGGTTAAAGCCCCATTGGTGATAAAGGTTAAATCACGCCCAGCCTGAAGTGTTGAATCGGCCAGATGATTGAAATCGCTCTGTAAGCCAATAGTCAGATCCTGACTGGCGGTCACCTTGCCGCTGCGGTTATCAAACTGACCCAAATTTAATTGGATATTATTTGCTGCCAGCGTGCCACTCTGGTTATTGAGGGTTTGCCCTGCATTTGCACCGGCATTCATGGTCAGCGAGCCAAGGGAGAGGATATTGGCGCGCTGCGTGCTGACATTCCCCTTGTTGGCGGTGATGTTTATCTCTCTGGCTTGTGTTTGGCTGCCGGTTAAATCAATCCGGCTACCCGTTAGCGTCATCGCCCCTGCGGCGATATTTTGCCCTTGCGCCACTAACTCCTGACGGGTGGTCACCCGCAGATCACCGGCATCAGTCAGGCGGCCATTACTCTGCACTCCCGCCCCCAATAGACTGTCGCCGTCGCTATCCAGACGCTCCGCCTGTACTGTCACGTGACCTTTGGCAAGCAGCGTGCCGGCGCGGTTATCCAGATAACCGGCCAGATTGAGAGTGAAATCCATGATACCGGTTTGTGCTATCACCCCGCCGAGGTTGGAGAGTGCTTGCGCGGCGAGTGTTATCTGCTCCGCCATCAGGTTAGCTTTATCGCTGCGCAGCAGGCCGTTAGTGCTGGCAGACAGGCGCATGACGGCTTTAACCACTGCCCCAGTTAAAGTGATATCCCCGGATTTAGCTGTGAGGGTAATGGCGTTGGCCTGAGTTTGGCTGCCGGTTAAATCAAGCTGGCTACCCGCCAGCGCCAATGCCCCTGCGGCGATATTTTGCCCTTGCGCTATCAAAGCGTGCTCAGTATGGATAGCCAAATCGCCACTATTGGCAAGGTTACCATCCGCTTTCAATCCAGCTGCTATCAGGGATTGATGGGTGCTGAGTAAATCATTAGCCCGCAGTTGGAGGTCACCCAGCGCGGCGATGGAACCGCTGTTCTGTGCTCGCCCAGCTATCTGCCACTGGAGCGTGCCTTGGGTGTAAATCGAGCCGCTGTTAAGTACGTTCCCCTGAGTCGTAAACAGACTGTTCCCTGCGCCATAGAAGCTACCGCTGTTATCCAGATTGCCGTTGGTCAACAGCAGCAGGTCGCCATTGGCGGCGTGCAACTTGCCTTGGTTGGTCAGGTCGCCGGTGACTGACAGTTGCATCTGGTCACCAGCGCTGTACAGCGTGCCACTGTTATTGAGGTCGCGCTGCGTCGATAACTGCATATTCCCGCGAGTTTGCATCACACCGCGGTTATCCAAATTGCCGGTGGTGGTGAAAGTTAACTGCTGTTCGGTGTAAATCTCACCGCGGTTTTCAGCCTTGCCATTAACCGTCAATTGCCCGACACCGGCCGCATAAATAGCGCCGCTGTTAAACAGGCCATTGGTGCTTAATGACAAGTTCCGACCGGCCAGCAGGGCGCTGCTGTCATTGGTGTTGCTGATGCTGAGCGCGGTGAGCTGCATATCGCGCCCGGCTTCCAGTTTATACTGGTTAATCAGTGTGCCACTGGTGTTAAAGACCAGGTCACGACCTGCCGTGACACGCGCGCCGGTCTGGTGAGTGAAATCACTTTGCAGCCGTATCCACAGGTCGGTCGCCGCCGCTATCTCCCCGTTGCTGTTATCTAATTTAGCCAGCTTGAGTTCGAGGGTGTCGGCATGTAATTTGCCGCCGTTGTTATTCAGCGTTTGTGCAGGATTTACCGCTGCAGTGATGGTAAGAGCGCCGGGAGTGAGCACCGTCGCTTTTTGCGTAGAAATATCGCCGTCACGCGCAGTGATGGCGATATTGCTCGCAGAAGTCTGGCTACCGGTGAGATCGACACGGCTACCGGATAATGTCATGGCCCCCACCGCCACATTTTGCCCCTGAGCAATCAAAGCTTGCCGCGTGGTGACATTAAGATCTCCACTTTGGGCCAGTTTGCCATTGCTCTGTACACCTGCGCCCAGCTGGCTATTGCCGTTGCTGTTCACGCTTTCGGCTTGCAGCAAGAATTTACCGGCAGACAGGAGGGAGCCGCCACGGTTATCGACATAACCCGGAAGATTCAGGTTGAAATCGGTGGTGCCGGTTTGCGCGATCAGGCCGCCGACATTGGAGAGTGCTTGGGCGCTAAGCTTGAGCTGATCCGCAATCAGGCTGGCGTTATCCGTTCGTAACAAAAAAGCCGTCGAGGCAGACAGCTGACGGCTGGCGGACAGATTTGCGCCAGTGAGATTAATGTCTCCATTTTGGGCGGTGAGTGTCAGGTCTCGGCTCTGAGTTTGGCTGCCACTCAGATCAATACTGTGCGCAGTGAAATTCTGCGTCGTGCCGCTAATATTTTTCCCTTGGGCGGTTAACTTCCCACTGGCGTCAACGCGCAAGGTGCCGCTGGTAATGTTGCTGTTGTCCGACTTGACCCCTGCGCCCAACATAGAGTTGCGGTTGCTGTTCACCTCTGCCGCACGCAATGAGGTATCACCCGCCGCCGCGATAGTGCCACTGTTACTCAGCTTACCCGCAGTAGTGAGCTGGGTATTGCCCTGCGCATAGAGCACCCCGGCATTCTCTATGCCCGCAGCGGCATTCACCGCCAAGTGCTGGACACTGTTGATCTGGCCGCTGTTCATCAGCATGCCGTCAGCCGTAATGGTGATATCGCCCGCTGATGCGCCTATTTCACCGGCATTACGCACACCAACACCGCTTTCAGTGCCGATCAAGCGAATTTTACCAGCGTACATGCCACCCAAATTGGCAACATCCACCGCCACAGTAGGGCGGGCGCTGCCATCGGCGGCTTTGGCGTTACTATTCTGATGGGCGGCATCTACCTGATTGCGCCCGGTGGTGACTTTCAAATCATTGGCCCAGATACCCGCATTCACTTTGACAGAGCGGGCGATAAGATCGGTATGGTCTTGACGGCTGCTGTCTAGACCTTTGCCTTGAATAACAATTTCACCGCGATCCACATCAAAGCCGGTGAGCTGGCCATTATTAAGCTGCGTCTGACCGGTGGTTAAGGTCGCACGGTTGGCGTTGATAAAGCCGCAGCCCTCACAGGTAATGCCTGATGGGTTGGCAATAACCACCTGCGCTTTGCGGCCTGCAACTTCGATATAGCCATTGAGTTTACTCGGGTCACGGCTGTTGACTTCGTTGAGAATAATGCTGGCTTCACCGCGCGCCAGCGACGGGTTACCGTTGATAAAACCGCCGAGCTGGGTCTGGTTGACACCCTGGCCGTTGTTGAGGATCACGCCGCGATTATCGACATCAAATTGGCTGTAAAGGTTACGCGAAACCCCGCCACTGCTGGGCGTCTGAATATTGACCTGCGGCGTACCGTTGGCGCTGCTGATAATGGTTGGCTGCTGATTCCCCGGCGCACTGGCATCGGCGACAATCGCGGACAGGGCGGGTAAAGAGACACAACCCAAAGCCAATAGCAGACTGAAACTCAATGTTGATAAGGCACTGAGACGGCGGCTTTGAGTATGCCCAACACCTGACGAGGGCGAGGAAGCCGCCCGACCGGAGGCGGCGATATCGGCCACCACCATCAACAAGCCACGCGCCTTGTTGAACACGATACGGTATAGGTTCTTATTCATAACTCATCCCAGAGAGTAAAGCGCTAATTGGGCGCATCAGTATTGCCAGTTCAGGTTAAAGCCGACGGTCACCGAATCGGTTTTGAAACCATCGGGTTTAGACAGCGGTTTGCCAGCAAACAGGTCATAGCGGGTATTCAGCACGTTGCCGCGCACACCCAAAGCCGCGCCTGCCAGATGGTGGCCCAGTAAGTAAGGATCACTGCGACCACCGACCTCGCCGTAATCCACACCGACATACAGTTCATGGCCTGGTAGCGGGGTATACCAGCCGAGATCATTGCGCACCGTCCAGCCGCGATCGGCATTCAATGTGCGTTCGCCATCAAAACCGCGTACTGACCAGCGGCCACCGATACTGAATTGATCCTGTGGTGTCAGTGGCGTGTTGGTGCTTTGCCGCTGATATTGCAGGTTGTAATGGAAGTTTTGTTTTTGCAGGGCAAAAGGAATATCCAGTTGCGCATTCAGCCGCAGAATTTTGCTCAGAGCAGTGGCTTCGCCGACATACTCTTCTTGTGCCGGTACTGCACCAAACCAGCGAGTGCCGCGCTGGTAACTGACACCCGCGTCCAGTATGGCTTGTGAGATAAAGTGGCGATGCTCTAAACCAACACGCCAGGCCGAGGTGCGGCGACGTTGCACTTCCACTTCAGTATCATTGATGTAGTTTTTCGACGAGCGAGTCAGCACATCGTAGGTCAGAGTGGTTTTTTGGCTGGCATTGCGGTGTAGCAGGCGGCTGAGTTGCAGCGACACATTTTCACTTTCGCCGCGATAGCCGTAATCGCCATTGAGACCCGCCACCGTCTGGTGATAGTCATAGCTGCTGGCGGTCATGCCGAGAGTCCAATAGCCGAAAGGTAGCGAGTAATGGCCGGTCAGGTTATTGGTGCCTTTATCGCCGCGATTTTTTATTGAGCCACCGGCAGAGACATAAAATAGGTCACTCAGAGAGAGCGGGTTATCCAGAAACAGGGTCGCGCCGCCTTGATAGCGGCCAGTGCTGCGGGTGCCAGAGTCATCCAGCGAGGCCGCCAGCCGCCACATTTTGCTCTGTTTCCAGCTCAGGGCGATATCGGTCTCGCCGGGGGCCTCACCGGGGATCAACTCCATGTTGGCCTGCACCGTGGGGACGCGCTGTAGGTTCTCCAGCCCTTGCTCAATATCACGTAAATCCAACAGGTTACCGGGGCGGGCAGGGAAAGCACTCAACAGCGTCACATGGCGGTCACTGTCGGGGGTCAGCTCAACATGGCGTATTTTGCCAGGCACCACTTGTAACGCCAGCGTACCCCTGTTCAAGTCCTGTTGCGGGGCCAGCACTCGGGTAGTGACATAGCCGTGATCAATCAGGCGGTTTTGCATCTGGCTCATCAGCAGATTAATGCCCTGTCCTCCCAGACAGTGGCCTTGCGCTTGATCGGCAATGCGTTGCAGTGGCAACCAGCGAGGTAACGGCTCGGTTCCGCTGAGGGTAATATGGTCAATGACAAAGCAGGGTGTCTCCACCGGGAAAGCCAGACGGCCTAAAGAGACTGGCGGCGCAGATAAGCGCACATCCGGCGTTGAGGAGGCCAAACGCTCTTCCAGTGCGCGTTGCCGTTCCTGTTGATGAATACTTTGTTGAATAGGAGGCAATTCCGCGCCATGACTGGCGAACGGAATAATCAATGCTGGTGATAATACGCCAACAATTAATGTAAAATAACAGGAACGCGACACAATAAAGACCCTTCCCCAAATAGGTTGGGGTAGATAAATATAAGATGATTGATGCGCATTATGACTGCAAAAGCGTTATTTTCAATGTGTTTTTGTCGATAAAATAAGCTTGCAAGAACTTTCCATTGCAAGGGTGGGAAATATCCTACAGAAAACTCAAAGGTGGAATTGTCTTAGTAGATTATTATATTTAAATTAAACAGGAAATAACATCATCTGGATGTTTGCCATGACTTATAAAACATTATCTCATTATTTTTATATTATGTGTGCGATCTGGAATTAATTAAGTCCCTTTCGATACAAAATGAGCAAGTAAAAATCATCATGCGTTTTCATGGCGAAGAATAGGGGATAGTCATATCATGAATAACGTAAAGCCAATAAAATGCTGAAAATATTGATGCCGATTCGAGGAGTAAAATGTGTCTCTGAATAAGATTGATTTATGTCCGGCTGGATCTATCCAGGCAAGGTTGGGGGGTGGGTTACTTTCGGCTTTCATTTTGCTGCTTTCTGGGCTGATGCTCTACTCAGTTAATCTGCACGCGGTACCTTCCCTTTCCCAGAATGACTTACAGGCTAAATCTGGCGATATTATTCAAATCAAACTCAGTGAGTTGCACCCGACCCAAATCGCGGTAGGTAAACTCCAGATTGCGGGCGATTTGGCTGATTATGCCCAGGATTATAAGCGTCTATTCAATGAGTTATGTAAAGTTCAAGGGGCTGGGAAACTGGCTGAAATGAATGCGTCATCAACACCCAAAGATCCCTCTTCATATAGGTGTAAACTGGCTATCGGCACTAAAAAAGCGGATATGAATACAGTCGATATCGGGCCAACGGGCAAGCTTTATCTGACTGATGGACATCATGCGTTTAACAGTTTTTGGGATGTACCCGGTGGTGGTGGCGATGTGGCCTTAAGTGTCTTGGTGGGGCAAAATGTTAGCCGTGACAGCAACGGAAAGGCGCTGACTCAAGCTCAGTTTGAACAAAAGATGACGGAACTCAAACACTTTCTTCCTATTGATGCTGAGGGAAAGTCCATCACTTTTTCTCAATTGCCTAACACCTTGGGCATTAGCGGTTTTCAGGACGATCCGTATCGCTCAATGCTCTATTATTTACGCGGTATCTCTTACGATAAGTCAGATAAAAACCTCAATCCTGAAACCGGTAAGCCTTATCCGGCAGTCCCTTTCCTCGAGTTTTATTGGGGCCAGTTATTACAGAGCAAAATGGATTTAAAACGTTATAACCTGCATAAACAGGATGATTATATCAAGGCGCTGAAAGACGCGGCAGTATTGATGGTCAATGTCCCTAAGCAACAGCTAATAGGGCATTCAGGTCAAACAGCGGCGGCTTTAGGGCAGATGAGTCACATAGATGAAAAACGTTTAAATAAGTTGGCAAAACCAGATTCTAAATTGGCTAAGGCGCTTGAATATCAAGCCAGCCATTAAGTTTGCCGAGATTATCGGGAAGTAAAAAGACTCAAATCATCAATTGAGGATCCTGCTGAGCGCCCACGCGGATCGCCACATCAGCACCGCTACCAATCAAATTCTGAGTGTAATTATTCAAGTCGGACTTCGGGGTATCGTGTCAAAAACGACACCCAGATTATCATT
The DNA here is from genome assembly GCF_946902935.1 of Yersinia sp. Marseille-Q5920. NCBI lineage: Bacteria > Pseudomonadati > Pseudomonadota > Gammaproteobacteria > Enterobacterales > Yersiniaceae > Yersinia > Yersinia sp. Marseille-Q5920. The sequence continues at coordinate 213,839 of NZ_CAMPQA010000007.1, forward strand.
GGCTAAATCCGCCGGGCGTTGGTGCAGCATAAAATTATACCCGTCATTGATAGCGTTTTTCCTTTTGCCGAAGCTAAACAGGTCTGGCAGCGCTTCAATTCACGCCAGAACGTGGGGAAAGTTGTTATTAGTCATTAGCCGCCACCCACTTTGGTAGACTGAATTAGCGAGTCAGATAATTCTTATAATTCAATCAATTGGCGTTAACTGGCGAGTATTATTTTCGCATGATGCATATGAAAAGAAAGTCACCGTAAGGTGGCTTTTTAGTTCTTGCTCCACAAAAATTCATTCTTGGCTAAAGGGGCAATATTAAGAAATAAACTTAATGCATTGGAAGAGAGATGAGCGGCTCCCCCTATGGCAAGTGACTCTTGCTCTGTGGGTGGAGCCGTGAATTATGTATAGATTTCCCCGATGAGGCCCTGGTGAGGCGTTATCAGCATTTGCAGACAGAACAAGAAAGAAAGATTGCCATTACAATACATATTGGTGTTTTTTAGCTCTGTCGCAGTAAATATAAACACTTAAGGGGGCGGTGGGAACGGGTGAAAACCACTCTTGTAACACTTTAAGGAAAATGATATTACAGACAGCTGTGATCGATTAATCTGATGGCAATTTTAACTCTTGAGATAGGAAGGTATGTTCCGAAAATGAATATCAACGTTACCGATAAACCAAACCCAGAAGATGAAGAGTATGTTATTGATGGTCTTTGGGCGCACAATGATAAAACACAACCGGTAGATATCCATCCGCTATTCTTAACTGTGACGGATGATAATGGCAAAATCGTGGCGGGATTAGTTGCCAGAACCTGGTGGGGTGGGCTTGAAATTCAATACCTTTGGGTCAGTGACGAATATCGTAAAAGCGGTTATGGCCGCCAGCTAATGGAAAAATCTGAAGAAGAGGCTTTAAAGCGCGGTTGTCACATGGCTTATGTCGATACTTTCGATTTTCAAGCCAAAGGTTTTTATGAAAAATTAGGCTATCGCGCATATGGCAATTTAGACGGGTATGCTAAAAAGCATACGCGGCACTATCTGGCAAAAGAAATTTAACCCATTCTTCATCGGCGAGGTTGCCATGGATTTGCCCGATAAAAATAATGAAATTTATTTCAAGGGCCTTATTGCCATGATGGAAAACTTAAGTGAACCATGGGGCATTAAAGATCTGCACTCCCGCCATATTTATATGAATAAGGCCGCTTACCTCTACACCAATACACCTTTGGATTTTGAGGTTGAGGGGAAGATGGACCATGATTTCCCAGGGGATTGGACTGAATTTTCTCTCGATCTGATAGAGCACGACAAACAAACAGAGGAAACTCAGGATCGGGTTACTGTCATAGAAACCCATTATTGGTATGGGAAAAATACTCTGACTCCGTATATCAGCGAGAAACTGCCCGTCTATAACGATAGAAAAGAAGTTATTGGCGTAATGTGGAATGCTAAGCCACTTAATACCTTATCCCCACTAAAATATATTAATCAACAAAAGCCCAGTATTCTGACAACTGAAATTAATAACAGTATTTTCACTCGAGCTGAACTTGATGTTATATTTTTAATGCTGCAAAGATTTTCTGTTAAAGAAATTGCAAAGATATATAACATCAGCACTAAAACGATAGAAAATAGAATATATACAATTTATCAGAAGGCTGATGTCCACACGCTGCAACAGTTTGAGGAGTTTTGCAAACTGGCGCATTTGGATAATTACATTCCCGATCGCCTGGTGGCAAAAGGAATCCAATTTATCTGAACAACAAGCTATCTGGACAATAATCTATCTGGACAACAAGGTACACCTCATCGTGATCAAAATTGAAGATTATCCATTAAGTCGGGTACCGCAAGATAAAAGAGTTTCATTTCTAAGTGTCGCTATTGTTCATATGGGTATGCTGACCGCGCTAGATCAATTTATGCTCGGCGCTGTACTCGGTAATTCTATGACGCTAATTGATGCATTTACCGCAATTCTTATCGGCAGCATTATATTTGGTGTCGTGACTTACGGCCTGGGGCTGGCGGGGATGCGCGAAGGGATTTCCGGCAGTTTACTGGCCCGTTGGTGTGGTTTTGGTCGCTTGGGATCAGTACTGATTGGGATTGTTGTGGCGGTCAGTTTGCTGGGGTGGTTTGGCATTCAAAACGCTATTTTTGCCAAATCACTCGATTTCGCCCTCGGTAATAAACTGGGATTCGGATTAGCGGCTGCATTATCGGGGAGCTTATTGACCATCCTGGTTGCCTTTGGTTTTAAAGCATTACGCATTGCAGCGCGAATTGCGGTGCCGATGTTTATTTTATTGGTAGCTTATATCTCCATTAGCACATTATCTGGCCATAATTTGAATGAAATCATTCAGTTGATCCCGCCGGGTGAATCTTTGTCTATTAGCGCGGGGATTACTATCGTGGTTGGGGGCGCTATTGTGGCAAGCTTGATGACGCCAGACCTGACGCGCTACTCCAAAAATGGTAAACATGTTCTGGGTGTGACGATTTTCACTATTGTTGCGGGCGAGTTTGTGGTCAATGGGTTGGCCATCCTGATTGCGAAAACCTTGGGGACGGCAGATGTCGTGACGATCATGTCTCAAGCCGCAGGTGGCGCAGGTTTGCTGGTCGTGGTGTTCTCTACCTTAAGGGTGAATGACCTTAATTTGTACTCTTCTTCACTCGGTATTGTTAATGCGGTCGAGGGGTTAACGGGCAAAAAACTGAAATATATATCCACCACACTGGTTATTGGTGTGTTGGGTACGACATTATCAGTGTTGGGGATACTCGACCGGTTTGTCGATTTCCTGACGGTGCTCGGCGTAGTATTCCCACCGATTATTGGCATCATGTTGGTGGATTATTATGTGCTGCGCTCCCATCGCAAAATTCTGGATAAAAGTCGAGAAGAAGGGAAATTACCTGATGAAAAACAAACGCCTGTCATTGGCTGGGTCGCGATTATAGCCAGCATAGTTGGCAGTGTTGTCGGGCTAGTGATCGAGTGGGGAATCCCAACTATCAACTCATTAGTTGCTGCCAGCTTTATCTACTGGGTGTTCAAAGTGGTCGTCAGTCGTAATCAAAAGCCGCTTGAATCAGAAGAAACGGTTTAATTTATATCAAATAGCTCACTCCTCTATTTGAGAGGTGTGAGCTTTGGTCCGACACATTATTCTCGCTTCGCCGTACAGTAAGCATACAGTGATTTTAATTTATATTATTTAATTCTGCCATAATAAATATGAATACTTAATGTTATGAGGGGGATGGATGAAAAATATTATTGTAAAGTTTTAATAAAGGTGATGTTAGAATAAGGAACGTTGAATGGGCTATTAATCTAATTTCAACTTCAATCATTAATATAATAGGAGGTGAATATCCATACTATATATATAAAGAAAGTATTATAGCAGTGTTGTCATTGAAGTGAATAAATCAATAAAAGCTCCACGATTAGCAGTGTGATTATATTAATCAATGTCAAAACGATATTTAGTAAATAGTTAAATTATATTAAACATAATTTAACTTATTTATAGGAAATATAATGACAATTATTAATGGTTTGAGTGGTTTGGTAATAATACCCTAAATAATTCGAGTTGCGGGAAGCCCGCCAACGCACATGCAACTTGAGGGTATGACGGGGATATTTACGCTGTGAAAGTTAATCGTTATACGATTGATCGATTAGTGGCAAAAGGGATTTAATTTATCTGAATAATAAAGGGACACCTCATCATGATCAAAACAGAAGATTACCCGTTAAGTCGAGTTCCACAGGATAAAAGAGTGTCACTTTTCAGTGTTGCTATCGTTTATATGGGTGCGCTGACTTCGCTGGATCAATTCATGCTTGGTGCAGTACTGGGTAATTCTATGGAGTTAGCTGATGCTTTTATCGCGCTTTTCATCGCCAGCATAATATTTTGTTTGGTGACCTATGGCCTTGGCATGGCAGGTATGCGTGAGGGGATCTCTGGCAGTCTTTTGGCCCGTTGGTGTGGTTTTGGGCGCTTGGGATCGGCACTGGTCGGGATCGTCGTCGCAGTCAGTCTGCTCGGTTGGTTTGGTATACAGAATGCTATTTTCGCCAAATCCCTGGATTTCGCTTTGGGCCATAAACTGGGCTTTAATTGGGCTGCAATTTTATCCGGTAGTCTGTTGACGATATTGGTAGCCTTTGGTTTTAAGGCGTTACGCATAGCGGCTCGAATTGCTGTACCGACGTTCATTTTACTGGTGATTTATATCACCTTTAAAATTCTAACTGAGCATAATATTTCTGATATCAATCAGTTGACAGCAGCAGGCGACACTCTGTCTATCAGTGCGGGTATCACCATCGTGATGGGAGGAGCCATCATGGCGAGCTTAGTGACGCCTGACCTGACGCGTTATTCCAAAAATGGTAAGCATGTGCTGGGTGTGATATTTATTGGCATCATAGTGGGGAAGTGTGCGGTCAACGGCTTGGCCCTCCTGATTGCTAAGGCTCTGGGTACGGCAGATGTTGTTAGCATTATGTCTCAAACCGTGGGGGTCACGGGCCTGCTGGTGGTCGTGTTTTCTACGTTGAAAGTCAATGATCTCAACCTGTACTGCTCATCACTGGGTATTGTCAATGCAGTCGAAGGGCTAACCGGTAAGAAACTGAAATATCTCTCAACTACGCTAGTGATTGGAGCGCTGGGAACCACGCTTTCCGTGTTAGGTATTTTGGATCGATTCATTGATTTCCTGAGCCTGCTAGGAGTGGTGCTTCCACCGATTATTGGCATCATGCTGGTGGATTATTATGTGCTGCGCTCCCATCGCAAAATTCTGGATAAAAGTCGAGATGAAGGGAAATTACCTGATGAAAAACAAACGCCTGTCATTGGCTGGGTTGCGATTATCGCCAGCATAGTTGGCAGTGTTGTTGGGCTAGTGATCGAGTGGGGAATCCCAACTATCAACTCATTAGTTGCTGCCAGCTTTATCTACTGGGTGTTCAAAGTGGTCGTCAGTCGTAATCAAAAGCCGCTTGAATCGGAAGAAACGGTTTAATGTTGTAGTGAATAATATAAATTCTCCCCCGATGTGCGGGGGAAATTTATTGATAATCAATCGACTGTTTTGCTCAAGATTTAATAATCCCGCTTTCTCCTTTTTAGTGCCGCAATAATATCTGCCGGATGCCAGTCTTGTTTATCCATAATATTTATCTCTCCATGTGATGTGTTCGGGGGGGCACCCCATAGCCATTCCCTCCCACACCTGGCATAGTTAGCTCATTCAATAAGGCGGTTCACTCATTCTGGATGGCGATGTATGGCGGCGGCAAATCACTGGACCCGGGATCAACTGTTAGTGGCATTTACGCTGTATAGCCAAATTCCTTTTGGCAAATTACATTCCAAGAATCCCGATATTATTCATTACGCTGCATTAATTGGCCGAACACCCTCGGCATTGGCGATGAAATTAGTTAATTTCGCCAGTTTGGACCCCTTTATTATCGACTCGGGCCGAAAAGGGCTGAGTGGTGCATCTAATGCAGATCGTGCCTTATGGCTGGAACTGAATGAAAATGCTGAAGTTTTTGAGCAGCAATGTCAGCAGGCCATAGGCCAGTTAGAAAAACCGGTGACCAAACTCTTTGATAGCGGCATTAAAGATTTCAGTGGCAAAGAAAGAACCGCCATTATTAAAGCGCGGGTTGGCCAGCAGCTATTTCGTAAAAACGTATTGCAAGTTTATGAGAGCCGCTGCTGTATTACGCAGTTAGAAGAACCGGCATTATTAGTCGCCAGCCATATTCGCCCCTGGAGCCAGGGTGCAGAGCATCGGCTTAATCCCAGTAATGGCCTCTGCCTGTCGAGCTTGCATGACCGGGCTTTTGATCAGGGATTAATAACCTTTAATGAACATCTGGAAATGGTGTTATCTCCTCAGATCAAAAAACTCAAAAGCAGTATCAGTGAAGAGAATTTCGCTAAATATGAAGGGCGAAAACTGCGGTTACCGATTCAGTTCTTCCCCGATGAAGGGCAAATGGCCTATCACCGCCAGAATATTTTCTTAAGCGGTAGATAAATACCCAGTAAAAATATTCATCCTGAACCGGTGAAAAAATAAAAACATATTTATCTCCGATTAGCTGGCTATCTCAGTATAAAAAAAGCGCAGCCGCAAGCTGCGCTCGGTTATTCCTCATCCCGTTATTTCAACAAGAATGACTGACCCTGTTTCAGCACTAAATCGCAGGCCTTAGTTTTAATTTTTTCGGTGATTTGCTCACTACCCAGGTCATTCAAATTCAGTTGCTTTCCTTCACCGGTTTTCAGCAATCCACCGAGGCCTTCCTGATAGTCTTGGCTCTTGGCATTCTCAGTGCTGGTGATGCCCAATTTACTCATCAATTGGTCTTTAATCGCTGTAGTGCCATTGGCCGACAATACATTATTTTGCACACAATATTGCAAAATACCGGCAGCATTGGTCATGGTGCTGGCGCTGAGGGCTTTATCGCCGCCATTGAGTAAACCGGTCAGTGATGACAGTGAAGATGAGCTGTCGCCTGATTTACTGTACTGATCTGCGGCACTTTTTACTGAGTCTAATAAGCTGTTGGCGTTAGCAGAACTGGCTAACAGAGTGCCGGAGAAAGCCAAAGTGAGCATGAGGCGATGAGTCATATTCATAGAAACTCCTGTTTACGGTGGGTATTACAGCACCGAGTGAGCAATACCGTCATTATTATCTTCGGCACTAAGAATAACGCAAAGCAAACATTTTATTGATAGGTGTTATCTGATAACGCGGATATTGCTGGTATTGATCTTCAACTTATTAGCTCGCCGATAATAAACCTCTACTAAGCGCAAATTGAGTATTTTATTGAGCAGAATGTTTTTATTGAGCAAGAAGTAAGAAACAAGAAATAGAAGAAAGGGCAGCGCGAGGGAGCCGCTGCCCGGATGGATTAAGGCATCAGGCAATTAAAGACAGTTTTCTTGCGCGGGCCGGTCATCAACCCCTCTAGCTCTTCGACACATTTTAGATAATGGGCCGTTTTCTTATGAGCGGCGACCGCGTGTTCATCAACATAAGCTTCATAGATATAAAAGCGTGTTGGGATAGATGCATCCTGCAAGACATCAAAACGCAGGTTGCCCGGCTCTTGGATCGAACCCAAGTGATTAGCGCGGAAAACCGCAATAAACTGCTCAACTTTGCCATCTTTAACATTAATTTCGACGAGGGTGACATGCATACCTTTCTCCTTGTCATCATGGGCCAGTTAACGGCCAGCTGACTCAACCTTTTTCATGTAAAAACAGCTTATAGGCCGTTTCTGCATTTTCATTTTTATGCACCACGGCATGAACCGCTTTCAGCATGGCAATCGGGGCGTCTGATTGGAAGATATTGCGGCCCATATCCACCCCAGATGCGCCCTGATCAATCGCCTGATAGCACATTTCCAGCGCATCCCGTTCCGGGAGTTTTTTACCACCCGCTATCACGATAGGCACCGGGCAACCGGCAGCAATGCGCTCAAAGCCACTGTCGACATAATAAGTTTTAATCACCTGAGCGCCCATTTCTGCGGCGATACGGGTCGCCAGAGAGAAATAACGCTGGTCGCGCGCCATATCTTTACCCACCCCCGTCACTGCCATGGTCGGCATTCCGTAGCGAATGCCCTGGTCGACTAACTGGATGATATTTTTGATAGATTGATGCTCGTGCTCAGTGCCAATGTAAACCTGTGCTGCCACGGCGCAGGAGTTGAGCCGTAGGGCATCTTCCATTGCCACCGCCACCGCTTCATTGGATAAATCCGTCAGAATTGAGTTTGCGCCAGAGGCGCGCAGTACAATCGGGCGATTGGCCGCGGCGGGCACGATGCTGCGCAAAATGCCACGAGTACACATTAAGACATCGGCATATTCAAACAGCGGGGCGATGTTAATATCAATCCGCTCCAGACCGGTGGTCGGCCCCTGAAAATAGCCGTGGTCAAATGCCAGCATCACTGTGCGGTTAGTTTTCGGATTAAAAATCCGCGCCAGACGAGATTGCATCCCCCAATCCAGCGAACCGCAGCCTTTAAGTGTAAATGCAGGATTTTGCTGGGGTACGCCAATACCGAAATCCTTACCGTCTTTGATATCGTCTAAATCAGCCATCTGTCATTACTCCCTTAGGTCTGTTTAGACCCGCCGGTAGGGGCGGGCCGCCGAGATTAGAAATCGTATTTGTCGATGTTCTCTTTGGTGAAAATGACCCGCTGTGGCAGTAACACAATGCCGTTGCCTTTAGCTTCATGGTCATAGCCCTGAACACTGTTGGGCACCACCTCGACCACACCAATGTTCGGGATATCAATTTTATCGCCGACATTCAGGTCGCCTTTTTTCAGCATCTCATTGGCGACATACACTGAGATTTTGCCTTGGTTAACCACGTCCCATAGGCCGAATTCTTTGACCGTGCCGCGTTGAACATAAGGGCGCATCACATTCGGGGTGCTGAAGCCGACAATCGCCACATTGTCGCGTTTGAGGTTTTCTGCTGCTTGCGCCGCAGCGGGCAGGGCGTTGGCATCTGGGGCAATAATCGCATCCAAATCGCTATAGGCTTTCAAAATACCCTCAGCGGTTTGCAGTGATTTGGTGGCGTCGTTATAGCCAAACTGGGTGGTGACAATTTCCCAGCCGGGGTGTTCTTGCTGGATTTTCTTTTTCGCCTCATTCACCCATTGGTTTTGGTCGGTGACTGTCGGGCTGGAATAGAAAAATGCGACTTTGGCTTGGTCTTTTTTCACCTGATTGGCCGCCATATCAACCAGCATTGATCCCAGTTGATTGGGCGTTCCCTGGTTGATATACAGCGAGCGACATTCGGGTTTGGTGTCAGAGTCCCAGGTCAGGATTTTGACCCCCCGCTGCATAGCGCGTTTTAATGCCGGACACAGGCCATCGGGTGAAACCGCAGAGACCACAATGGCGTTATAGCCCTGATTAACAAAGTTATTAATTAACTGAACCTGACCGGAGACACTCGGTTCGGTCGGGCCATCATAGGTGACATCCACCCCCAGCTCTTTCCCGGCATCGACGGCACCTTTACCGCCGCTGGTAAAGAAGCCCACCCCGACTAATTTCGGGATAAATGCGATGCGTTCCGCGGCTTGCGCGGCATTTATAGCGCTAAAAGTGATACCGGCAAATCCGAGGGCACAAATCAGCGCCAGCTTTTTTAATCTTGGTGTTTTCATGGCTATCTCCGATATGGGATCGAGGTGTTGGCAATTTAAATAAAAACAACAGGTTAATTAACCGTATTTCTGCGACGTTGCAGCCATTCATAAATCAAATGCCGGTGCAGGCTAATGGAGCGCCCGACCACCACCAGAATCAGCAATGCGCCAGACAGCGCACTGGATATCTGGTTGGGCGTGCCAATCATTTGCAGGCCTTGTTGCAAGTAACCCACCAGTAATACCGCCAGTGCCGTGCCGAGGATGGAGCCGGAGCCGCCATAGATATTGGCCCCGCCCAACACCACGGCGGTGATAGCAGGCATCAGGAATGATGCCCCTAAATCAGATCGTGCCGAGCCGAAGTAAGAAACCAACAGGACTGCGGCAATGGCGGAGGCCACGCCAGTCAAGGCATACAAGATGCACAAGGTACGTGCGACGGGCAGGGCGCTGTATCGTGCCACCCGGCTGTTTTGCCCGATAAGAAAAACGTTACGGCCACTGTGGGTGCGGTGCATCAGCAACCAGAACAGCAACACGCAGACCATAAAGATGACCAGCGGCACCGGCAGGCCGAATAAAGTTTGATTGGCGAAATCGGTAAAGGCGGTTGGGAAGCCGCCAATGCCTTCATAACCGGTCGCGCCGGAAATACCGGATAACAACAAGGCGCTGCCACCGAACAGATACATAGTGCCGAGGGTGATGACCAGCGGGTTGACGCCGGTATACAGAATCAGCCCGGCATTAATCAAACCGCAGAATGCGCCCACCACCAGCGTCAATGGGATAGCGAGGCTCATCGGGACGCCCGCTTGAAACATCACCCCGAGGAATATTGAGCACAAGCCAATAGTGGAGCCAAATGAGATATCAATGCCGCCACTGACAATCACCATGGTGAGCGGCAGGGCGACGATGCCGATGCAGATAAAATCACTGGTACTGAACAGCAGCACATTGATGTCCCACATGCGCGAATTGGATAAACCAAACAGCCCAATTTCCAACACTAACAAGGCGGCCAGTGTCAGCTCCCATCCATAACGCCGGTAAATATTCATCGTGCCGCCTCCTTCTTAGTAAATGATTTACTACTCGGTGCTTTGTTATTGTTCGGTTTCATTTTCTTATCCGGAGCAACCGGGCGGGCGGTAAAGCGGGCATATTTCTGTTGGCGAATATTGCGCTCGACGGCGCAACGCAGGCGGCCATCGAATACCAGCACCGCCAACAGCACCAAGCCAGCGATAAAGTCATTCCACCACGCCGGTAGGCGCAGCAGCACCAGCACGCTGTCGATTTGTGTCAGTAAATAAGCCCCAAGAATGGCACCAAGAATGGTGCCGGTGCCGCCGAGCAAGCTGATACCGCCGAGAACACAGGCGGCAATGGCTTTCATTTCCAAGCCACTGCCGGTTTGATTGGGGATAAAACCAATTTGTGAGGCGAATACAATCCCCGCTAGCGCCGCCATCACGCCATTCATTGAGAAAGCAAAAATACGAATGCTATCAGTGCGGATCCCCAATTGGCGTGCGCCCTGCAAGTTATCGCCGGTCGCATAGAAGCTGCGGCCAAAGGCGGTTTTGCCCAGCAGTAAGGCCATTGACACAATCAACAACATAATCAGCCAGCCAATGGGCGAGATGGAAAACAGAATTGGCGTTGATAGGCTTTTGAGGTCAGCGGGTAGCCCCTCAATCCATTTACCGCCGGTCAGCAACAGCATCAGGCCGCGATACAACCCCAATGTGCCCAGTGTGGCGACAATCGCCGGGATGCGCAGCCAAGTCACCAGGATGCCATTAAACAAACCTGCCACCATGCCGACCAGCAAAGCAAGCAAGCAAGATACCGCCAGCCCGAAACCGGCATTGAGCGCCATGCCGACTGTCACCGCACACAAGCCGGTGATTGAGCCGACGGAGACATCAATATTGCGGGTCAGCATCACCATAGTCGCGCCGATCGCCAGCAGGATCAGGATCTGTGCGCTACTGAAGATCATGGTGAAAGTTTGCAAATTGAAGTAATTACGATCAATCACACCGAGCAGGGCAAATAAGGCGAGGATCGCCAGCAGGGCGGTGCCTTCGCGATTGTTTTGAATGAATTTCAACATGATACGCCCTCATTTTCAGCAGACTGATGGGCATCGGTCTGATGTTCACCAAAAGCGGCCTGTTCACCAAAAGATAAGTGCATAATGGTGTCGACATTCATTGCACTGCCCTCCAGCGCGCCACTGATTTCCCCCTGGTGCATGACCAACACGCGATCCGCCATTTGCACCACTTCTTCCAGATCCGATGAGATAAAAATGATCGCCACATGCTGCGAGGCAATGCTGCGGATCAATTGATAAATATCACTGCGGGCCGACACATCCACACCACGGGTCGGTTCATCAATAATCAGTAGCAGCGGGTTGGCTTCCAGACATTTAGCAATCAGCAGCTTTTGTTGGTTACCACCGGATAGCGTCCGAACCGGCTGTTCGAGGTGACTAAATTTGATGTTTAGCGCGCGGCGATAGCGCTCCAAAATAGCGGCTTCCTGCGCCGGATGAGTCCATATCCCTTGGTTGCCCTGAGTGAGCGAACAGACATTCCAGCTCAGCGGGGCATCCAGATAGAGGCCGGAGGCCTGCCGGTCTTCTGGCAGATAAACCAGGCCGGTTGCCAGCCGATTGACGGTTTTCATGGCGGTGATGTCTAGCTCTTCCAACATAACGCGGCCACTGCTGGCGTGCCGTAAGCCATAGAGCGTTTCGGCCAGCTCGGTTCTGCCCGCGCCGACTACCCCCGCCAGCCCGAGAATTTCACCGGCGCGCACCTCAAAAGAAATATGGGCAAAGCCCTCGCCGCTCAAGTCGCTCACTTGTATCACCGGCTGATTGGATTGCGCCCGTGCTTGCGAGCGGCGGTTACCGGGCAGCTCGAGCCATAACTTCTGGGTATCGGTTAATTCACTGTTTTTAGCTTGCGGAGTCATCGCCTGAATAATGGCCTCGGTGGAGAAATCAGCGGTCGCGCCACTCAGGGCCATCCCGCCATCGCGCATCACACTGACCCAATCTGCTAATTGGCGAATTTCCGGCAGTTTGTGGGAGATAAACACCACCCCGACCCCTTGCTGCAATAACATTTTGATTTGGCTAAATAAACGGTGAGTTTCCGCGGGTGTTAGCGAGGCGGTGGGTTCATCAAGAATCAAAATATGCGAGTCGCGCATCAGGCCGCGCATGATCTCGACTAACTGCTGGTCAGCCACATCCAGCGAACCGGCACTGACCGACAAATCTAAATGGCAGCCCAAACTGTGCAGCAACTGCGCCATTTTCTTTTTATCAGCCTGATGTTTCGGCAAGCGGAACAGAATGTTTTCCTGAACCGACAAATTAGCGAACAGCATGGGTTCCTGTGGCACCAGATAAATACCGAGCTGGTGGGCCTTGGCTGGAGTGAGGTTGGAACAAAGTTGCCCATCTATTTCAATAGTGCCGCTGTCGGGAGGCAGCACACCGGCGATGATCTTCATCAGTGTCGATTTCCCCGCGCCATTTCCGCCGAGCAGGGCATGAACCTGACCCGGTAGCAGAGTAAAATCGATACTTTTCAATACCACGACGCCGGAAAACTGCTTGCTGATACCACGAACCTGGAGCAGGGGGGACGGATTAATCTGTGGCATCAGTAGCTCCCGCGATGTGAACAAAAATAAATTAAAATTAAAAGTGTTCAAAAAAGATAGCCGCATAATCCCATTTATGGCGTAATCAAGATCACAAAATCGTGAATAAAAAAATTTAAATTAAAATATGTTCAAATGTGTCATTTAAGCTGTTAGCGTAGTTACCAATTCAGACCGTGGATTTCTGATCGATGATGAATTAATGAAGAATGGAAAAGCGGCAATAGGGATCGCGGCTAATGATGAAAGAAAAACTTATGTCGTCCAACGATGAATACAAATATCCGGGTAATAGCATGAGTGAAGAGGAACTGCTCGCTCGCATTGCGTGGTTTTATTATCACGATGGCTTAACACAAGGGGATATTGGCGAACTGCTGGGGCTGACCCGATTGAAGGTCTCCAGATTGCTGGAGAAAGGCCGTCAGTCTGGGGTTATTCGGGTACAGATCAATTCGCGCTATGAGGGTTGTCTGGAACTGGAAAACGCGCTGCAACAGCATTTTGACCTCAAGCATATCCGCATTTTGCCGTCACTGGCTGACCTCAGTATTAGCAGCCGGTTGGGGATTGGTGCGGCACATTTATTGATGGCATTGATACAACCGCAGCAGCTATTAGCGGTCGGTTTTGGCGAAACCACCATGTGCGCCTTGCAGCATTTGAGCGGCTTTATTGCCTCTCAGCAGGTGCGTTTAGTCACTCTTTCCGGTGGGGTGGGGTCTTATATGACGGGGATTGGGCAGCTTGATGCGGCCTGTCAGGTCAGTATTATCCCTGCGCCGTTGCGGGCTTCCAGCGCTAAAGTCGCTGAAACATTCCGCCAGGAAAATAGCGTGCGCGATGTGATGCTGGCGGCGTGTGCAGCGGATGTCGCCGTGGTGGGGATTGGCTCGGTCAATCAACAAAAAGAAGCCACTATTTTGCGCTCTGGCTATATCAGCGAAGGTGAACAGCTGATGTTTAGCCGCAAAGGTGCCGTGGGCGATATCCTCGGTTACTTTATGCAGGCCGATGGCGCGCTGGCCGCAGATATGCAGATTCACCAGGAATTAATCGGTATTTCGCTGACAGACTTGACCAACATCCCGACAGTGATTGGGGTCGCGGGTGGCGTTGAAAAGTCAGAGGCGATTGTTGCAGCGCTGAAAGGCCAGTATATGAACGCGTTAGTGACGGACGAATTGACGGCAAGAGCTATTATCAAACTGATTTAATTGGCTATTTTACTTACCGGTTTGAGGTTGAGCAGTGCTCAATCTGACCGCGACAATCACGCCAATAGTTTTTATTTTTTCGAGAAAAAGCAGTAGAGGACAGATTTATTCATAAATTTAGATAAAACAGAGGATAGCGTAATGAGTCAATTCTCTACGACCACATCGGGTGATTATCTGATGGCTTTGGATGCAGGCACCGGCAGTGTTCGGGCTGTGATATTTGACCTTAATGGTCATCAGATAGCCGCCGGACAGGCTGAATGGCTACACCTGCCAGTACCCGATGTCCCAGGGTCAATGGAGTTTGACTTAACCACCAACTGGAAGTTGACCTGCCAGTGCATCCGTCAGGCGCTGCATCAGGCCAACCTACCCGCCAGTGCTATCCGTGCGGTAGCGGCATGCTCAATGCGCGAGGGCATCGTGCTCTATGATCGCAGCGGCAAACCTATCTGGGCCTGTGCCAATGTGGATGCGCGTGCTAGCCGCGAAGTCAGCGAATTAAAAGAGTTACACAACAATGGATTTGAACTCGAAGTCTATCAATGTTCTGGTCAAACACTGGCCTTGAGTGCCATGCCACGGTTACTGTGGCTGGCGCATTACCGCCCAGATATTTATCGTCAGGCCGGGACATTGACTATGATAAGTGACTGGCTGGCAAATATGCTCAGCGGCGAGCTGGCGGTTGACCCCTCCAATGCGGGCACCACCGGAATGCTGGATTTAGTCACTCGCAACTGGCAACCGAATTTGTTGGAAATGGCCGGATTACGCGCCGATATCTTATCGCCGGTCAAAGAGACGGGCACTTTACTCGGGCATGTCACCGCGCAAGCGGCAGAAGAGAGTGGTTTGCAGGTCGGGACGCCAGTCATCATGGGCGGTGGCGATGTCCAACTCGGCTGCTTGGGACTTGGCGTGGTAAAACCGGGCCAAACCGCGGTGTTGGGCGGCACTTTCTGGCAGCAAGTCGTTAACTTGCCCAAGCCGATTACTGACCCCAATATGAATACGCGCATTAACCCGCATGTCATTCCTGGCATGGTGCAAGCGGAATCCATCAGCTTCTTTACTGGCCTGACTATGCGCTGGTTCCGTGATGCATTTTGCGCCGAAGAGAAATTACTCGCCCAACGGCTGGGGATTGATACTTACAGTTTGCTGGAAGATATGGCGGCGCGGGTGCCCGCTGGCGCTTACGGGGTGATGCCGATTTTCTCTGATGTCATGCGCTTTAAATCTTGGTATCACGCCGCCCCTTCCTTTATTAACCTGTCGCTCGACCCTGAAAAATGTAACAAAGCGACTTTATTCCGTGCGCTGGAAGAGAACGCCGCGATTGTCTCGGCTTGTAATTTGGCCCAAATTGCAGAGTTCTCCGGCGTCAAAGCTTCTTCGGTGGTATTTGCCGGTGGCGGTTCAAAAGGCAAACTGTGGAGCCAGATCCTGGCCGATGTGACCGGCATTCCAGTCCGTGTACCGGTAGTTAAAGAGGCCACGGCATTAGGTTGCGCCATTGCGGCGGGGGTGGGGGTCGGGCTATATGAAGCGCTCGATAAAACTGGCGAGCGTCTAGTGCGCTGGGAGCGGGAATATCAGCCCAATCCTGAACATAAAGCACTTTATCAGGCGGCTAAAATCAACTGGCAAGCGGTGTATACCGACCAACTGACATTAGTAGACAGTGGGCTGACGACCTCCCTGTGGAAAGCCCCTGGCCTCTAAAATTGGCTATCTTACTGGCCAGCTTGAGCTTCGGGGCAGTGCTCGCCTCCGTCACGTACTGCGTGTACGCTCCGTTGGCTGTGCGCTGTCCGCACTCAATCTGCCTGCGCCGATGACGCCAATTGGTTATATTGTTTGATAAGGGCAAACAGCCCAAATGTGAAACGGCGGGGAAACGTGCCGTTGGGGTCGTAGCGACGTGAGTCGCCGGAGCGCCCCTAGGTACGGTCAACTCGCCGCTCTCGGTGTATTGTATAATCAAATAAAAAATTGCCATGCAGTAAACGGCTGGTATAGCATTACAGCCCCTCTTTCGTTGCCGATGATGGCGCATCCTATGATGAATACATCAAATAAGACAGAATCACCTGCCGGGCAACTTTCTGCTCCTGCTCCTGCCGATAATTTATCGGTCATACTGCGGGAGAAAGAGAATGTTAAGCGCATTTTAGTGATTAAATTACGCCATTTCGGCGATGTTCTCCTGACAACTCCTTTGCTGAATACGTTGAAAGCCAACTATCCACAGGCGAAAATCGACGTGTTGCTGTATGGCGGAACGCAAGAAATGTTGCGAGAGAACAAAACAGTTAATCATGCATTTATTGTCGATCGCGGCCTCAAACATGCGGGCTTAAAGGCGCAAATTAGCGGTGAAAAAGCGCTGTTTAATGCATTGAAAGCACACCATTATGATCTGATCCTCAATTTATCTGATCAATGGCGGGCCGCAGCCTATTGTCGTTTATTAAAACCGGGCTTTAGTATTGGTTTTCATTATCCGAAACGCGATACCTGGTTATGGCGCTACTGTCATTCCACATTAGTCGATATTCCCAATGCAGCCGAACGGCACACTGTTCTCAATAATTTGGATATTCTCGCGCCGTTACATCTCACGGATATCAGCACTGACGTCACGATGGCTTATGGCCCGCATGACATTGAGCGGGTAAAACAACTGTGTCAGCAACATAACATTGCTGATTACATCTTGATTCAACCCTCTGCGCGCTGGAAGTTCAAAACCTGGGCCAGTGAGTCATTCAGCCAATTGATAAACCATCTCACCGAACAAGGTGAAACTGTGTTGCTAACTGGCGGTAAAGACAAAGCTGAACTGGATTATATCGCCGACATCATTGCAGGCTGCACACAGCCTGAAAAAGTGATTAATTTATCCGGCCTCTTGGCACTGCCAGAACTTGCTGTCTTGATAGATAACGCTAAGCTATTTATTGGTGTAGATTCTGTGGCAATGCATATGGCGGCTGCATTACAAACCTCGGCAGTGGTGTTATTTGGCCCCAGCAACCTTAACCAATGGCACCCATGGCAAGCCCCACATACCCTTTTATGGGCCGGACATTACCGCACTTTGCCGCATCCTAATGAGATAGATACCGACACCACCGATCGTTATTTGAACGCGATCCCGGTGAACGATGTCATAGATGCCGTTGATGATTGGCGGACTCAAAGCCAGTGATGAGCCAATAGACGACTTGTTTTTAATAACAGACTGTTTTTAATAACGGCCTGTTTTTAATAACATATTTGTATCAGCCAATTTTTGGCTTCCAACCAGCTTAAGCTGAGAGAATTATGATAACCCCAACGACTTCTGCGCCGGGCATGTCCCCGGCTCACCTGCGCAGTGAAATACTGAGCGGTTTTGCTGCATTGCTGTTAGGTATTGCCCTGCCGACGTCGAATCCACTGATTAATATATCGCTGGTTTTAATCCTTATCAGCCTGATTATTAACCGTAAGTCACTGCAATTAAAGCCTTTACTGACGAACCCATTAGTCTATTTGCCCGCCGCCATGTTTGCGCTATTGGCACTGTCACTGCTGTTTCATCACAATAGCTATGGCCCAGAAATGGTGAGTAAGGATAAGAAATTTCTTTATATCTTGCCGCTGGCTCTGTTCTTTATTAACCAGCCACAGCGGGTAAAACTATTTTGTATTGGTTTCCTGGCCGCTAACACCGTGGTGTTGGCAGGTTCATTGGCTGTTGGGGTGTTACACATACCAATCGGACATATCGACCCCGCCAATCCAACTCTCTTTAAACTGCAAATTACCCAGAACTTCTTCTTGGCCTTGTCGGCGATACTGTGGCTGATGTTGGCCTTCAAAAATCAGGGCTGGAAACGCTGGGGCTATGGTCTGCTTGTGGCAGCCGCCTGCTACAGTGTTCTGTTTGTGGTCTTGGGCCGCACAGGATATGTCGCACTGGTTATCGGGCTAGGTGTGTGGCTGTTCTTTTCGCTGGGTCGCTGGCAACGCTGGCTATTCGTCGTGCTGGGGGCCATTGCATTTGTTGCCGTGCTGCTGATTCCCAATAAAGCCACGCAGCGGATAACTCAGGGCATTGATGAGATTAAAGTCTGCATGGCCGCGCCTGCGGCTAATGCCACTGGCGCTTGTCGCACGTCGATGGGGCAACGCTCAGCTTTTGCTATTGAGGCCGTCAGGTTAATTAAAGACGCCCCTATTCTGGGTCACGGTGCTGGTGGCTTCTATTATGAAGATCCAACAATAAATTACAAAATCAACAATCCACATAACCAATATCTGTTGGAAACCATCCAGTCCGGTGTGGTGGGTTTAATTATTTTTCTTGCTTGGATTGTTTGCTGTTACCGTGTTATTTGGCAACAGACACCGGTTCTGCGTAATGTCTTGTTGGCCGTACTGACCAGTTATATGGCGTGTAACTTCTTTAATTCATTCCTGTTGGATTCTTCGGAAGGCCATCTATTTATGATTTTTGTCGCCATCCTGGCGGGGTATTCTGTAGCAAGCACTCAGCAAGGTTCGGATAAGCGACTGACCGAGTGATAAGCATATTCAATATTACAGGCTAACTCGCGGCTCCCTATGGGGGCCTTTTTTTTTCTACTACCGTTATCATGGATTGGGTCATGATAGAGCTTCTAAAGCTTCAGATATATCTTTAATGAGACCACCAAAATGTATATCGGAATGGTAAATTATTTAATGGAATGTGAGTTTGAAAACTAAATTAACCAGTTTTATTTACGTTATTTTTTATAGTGTGAGAATAATGAGCCTTAAATGGGGATAATTCCTACATGATTTTCATCAGTATAGTCTTTCCCCTCGTCAGACATTTCAACATGAAACATCAATCTCTCTAATCTTGCTATTAAGAAAAATCGGTTTTTATTTATTTAAATTAACTCGTTACGGCAGTGTTTTATTCTGTCTACGTTGTTTTATTGAAATTAAAACACTAACTTTTTATCTTTTCCTAGTGTTAGATTTCTATGGTTTCTGTTAGGGAGAATGTAAAAATTAAAAACTAACGTTTTAATCACAATTTTAAGGGCAAACCTAAATGAATCTTAAATGAAATGTAATTAATTTATTATTCCATTACGACTTTTATTGATTTTTTAGGACGGAGTTGCTATGCGGCATAGTGATAAAAAAGTTATATGACTTTGTTTTATAAAAACCAAAATACAAGTTAGAAGCTCGGGAATGAGAAAATAGAGAGAATTTCCCTAAGAAATGGACTATTTTCTCATACCGAGCCATTAATTTAATCTGTTGAATTTAAAAGGTTTTTTAATTAAGTTTTTAAGAGTCAATCATTAAGCTTAGACTATGAAATTAGTAAGTGCAACATAGCATGAATTCTATTTGTGCTTGCATAATTGAAAGAGTGGCAATGCCGGAATAATCCCAAATGGATCCTATAAAGAAAACAGATTTCTATGCTAATGGAATAGCTTTTATTCAGTGAATTAAACTGGAGAGTTTTTCTCTGAATATATGAAATGATGATTTAGATCACTATTAGAAAATTCTGAGGTATGTGATAATTTCTGCAACAATTTACAAATTGTAATGTTTGGTCTACTTTTCGGACATTATGCAATAGTTTTAAATGAAGCTATGATAAATATGTATTTATATCAGTAAGTGGGTTCAGGTGAATCTGTTTTTAGGGTAAGCCGAATCTACATTTAACTTAATTTATCCAACGTCATTGAGAACATCATGGCCAATTCATCTACGAATAAATTATCTCTACCGGCCCTAACGTCTTTAGTGGTTGGTTCAATGATCGGTGCCGGCATATTTTCATTACCAGCAACTTTCGGGCGGGCAACTGGTGGGTTTGGTGCGCTTATCGCCTGGTGTATCGCTGGTGGTGGTATGTTAATGCTGGCGTTTGTTTTTCAAACATTAGCGCAGCGCAAACCTAATCTGGATTCCGGTGTATTCATTTACGCAAAAGAGGGCTTCGGGGATTATCTTGGTTTTGCAGCAGCATTAGGTTTTTGGGCCGGTACTTGTATTGGTAACGTTTCTTACTTTGTACTTATCAAATCAACCTTAGGGGCATTCTTCCCACTATTTGGTGACGGTAATACTATCCCCGCCGTATTGGTGGCCTCCGTTATTTTATGGGGATTTCATATCCTGATATTGCGAGGAGTTAAAGAAGCCGCAGCAATTAATACCATCGCGACCTTTGCAAAAATAATTCCTATCTTCATTTTCGTCATCGTGCTGATTTTTGCCTTTAAAGGTGATGTGTTTGCACTGAATTTCTGGGGTACGCCAGATGTGGTTAAGAGTGTTGATTTATCCCATCTGAATGACTACGGCTATGTCGGTCATGCTGCGGCAGTGATGCCAGCGGTGACTGAACCAGAATCGTTATTCTCACAAGTTCGTAGCACCATGTTGGTGACAGTATTTGTGTTCTTAGGTATTGAAGGCGCGAGCGTTTATTCGCGTTATGCCAAAGAACGTAGTCATGTCGGTATCGCCACTGTTCTGGGCTTTATTGGTGTGCTGTGCCTGTTGGTACTGATCACCATGTTGTCTTACGGTGTACTGCTACGTCCTGATTTGGCGGCATTACGTCAGCCATCCATGGCCGGTGTGTTGGAGGCCATCGTCGGGCGCTGGGGGGCGATTTTCATTAGTGTGGGTTTGATTATCTCGGTATTAGGTGCTTATTTATCTTGGTCACTGCTGGCAGCCGAAGTGCTGTTCTCAGCGGCTAAGAGTAAAAGCATGCCAAAAGTGTTTGCAACTGAAAACCGCAATTCTGTTCCTTCCGCGGCGGTATGGTTGACCAATATCTTTATTCAAGTGTTCTTAATTCTGACACTGTTTACTGATTATGCTTTCCAGCTCGCATTAGAATTAACCAGCTCATTAACCTTGATCCCTTATTTGTTGGTCGGGGCCTATGGGTTAAAACTGGCCTGGACCGGTGAAACTTACGAAACAAATAAACAAGGTCACAGAAAAGATCTTATTTTTGCCATCATCGCGACCTTCTACTCTGCGCTGATGATTTACGCAGGTGGCATGAAATACTTGCTGCTGTCGGCCATTATTTACGGCCCAGGCACGATTTTGTATCTGATTGCCAAACGTGAACAGCATCAAAAAGCGTTTAATACCTACGAAAGAATACTGTTTATTGTTCTTATTGTGGCTGCGGTCGCGGCGATTTATAGCATCGCCACCGGAATTATCACCATATAATTTATTGGAGCTGTTATGTCAGATAAAGCTAAGAAAACTCATGGCAAGACCAAATTCGGCGTTCATTCTGAAGTTGGCAAGTTACATAAAGTTATGGTCTGTGCGCCAGGGCGCGCCCATAACCGCCTGACACCGAGTAATTGTGATGAATTATTATTTGATGATGTTCTGTGGGTAGAGAGAGCTAAACGCGATCATTTTGATTTCATGACTAAAATGCGCGAACGCGGTGTTGATGTGGTTGAAATGCATAATCTGCTGGCTGAGACCGTAGCTATTCCGGCAGCGAAAAAGTGGATTCTGGATCAGCAAATTGTGCCAAATGAAGTGTCATTGGGCATTCTGCAAGAAACCCGCAACTATCTGGAAAGTCTGGAACCGCGCTTGTTAGCTGAAGTATTGATTGGTGGCTTGTCTACCACTGAACTCCATAAAGATGGCAAATGTGACAAAGAAGAACTGAAGTTGATCCGCGAAGCGGTTGGTATCACGGAATATCTGTTGCCGCCGTTGCCGAATACCCTTTATACCCGCGATACCACCTGCTGGATTTATGGTGGTGTGACCCTGAATCCACTGTATTGGCCAGCGCGTCATGAAGAAACTATCCTGACCACGGCTATCTATAAATTCCACCCTGATTTTGGCGACGCCAATGTGAAAGTGTGGTGGGGTGACCCAACACAGCATCACGGTAGCGCGACCTTAGAGGGGGGCGATGTGATGCCGATTGGTAACAAAACCGTGTTAATCGGTATGAGTGAGCGCACATCTCATCAGGCCATTACTCAGTTAGCTCAATCGCTATTTAAAGATAGCGCAGGGCAAGTTGAGCGCGTGATGATTGCTGCCATGCCAAAACTGCGTGCTGCTATGCACTTGGATACCGT
Source organism: Yersinia sp. Marseille-Q5920 (assembly GCF_946902935.1). Lineage (NCBI taxonomy): Bacteria > Pseudomonadati > Pseudomonadota > Gammaproteobacteria > Enterobacterales > Yersiniaceae > Yersinia > Yersinia sp. Marseille-Q5920. The sequence goes on from NZ_CAMPQA010000007.1 coordinate 236,205, forward strand.
GTTCACTTTCTGTGACCGTGATGTAGTGACCCTCTATCCGGCGATTGTTAATCAGATTCAAACTTTCTCACTGCGCCCAGATAATGGCCCCACCGGCATTAAATTAAGCCGCGATAAAGGCACTTTTGTCGAGGCGGTGGCAGGGGCATTAAACCTGAAAAAACTGCGGGTAGTTGAAACTGAGGGGAATGATTACGACACCGAGCGCCAGCAGTGGGACAGCGGTAATAACATGGTCGCACTGGAGCCGGGTGTGGTGTTGGCTTATGACCGTAATACCAAAACTAATACCCAGTTGCGTAAAGAAGGGGTAGAAGTCATTGAGATCGTCGGCAGTGAGTTAGGTCGCGGGCGCGGGGGCGGTCACTGTATGACTTGTCCAATTATCAGAGAGCCTGTGGACTACTAATCCCCTGCGGCCTTGAAGCCACAGGGTTGTTAGCTGCGCGCACTCACCCGAATCACTGACTTGAGTCAGCTCATCGGGATTCGTTTGCTGGCTGCCTACTTGTGGCTCCAATGACTTTGGGGATGCTCTGCGGCCTTGAAGCCACAGCGGAGTTTGATTAAAAAATAGCCGATAGTGAGTAGCGGAGTCATGCTATTTCGCTATTGGCTATTTCTCCATTAACTTATCTTTACTTTTCATGTAAATAATACTACCCATTTCAGCACTAATTGTGCTGATCTACTTTTAGGAATATCTACAGGGAGATTATTAATCACACGATTAAAAATGCTGGTGCGCCGTATGTCACATATGTCACAGAAAAGTAGCCCAGAAAACAGTAGTCCAGAAAATAAATCGAAAGTGTGAATAACTAATCTGCAATAATTTTGAAAACCTGACTCAACGAGATCTTATAGTGAAGATAAAAACAGTCGTCACCTTGCTTTTAACGTTTCTTCTCGCAGCTTGCGACCGAACTCCCCCAGAAGTCGTGGAAAGTGTGCGCCCGGTAAAAATATTTATCGTCGAAGACAGTGGGCAAAATGGGACTCGTTATTTCCCGGCACGGTTACAGGCGGGTGATGAAACCCAGCTCTCCTTTAAACGCAGTGGGCAGCTGCAACAGTTATTGGTTCGCGAAGGCGAGCAGGTGAAAAAAGGCCAGGTGATTGCCAAACTGAATGACACTGACCTGAGATTGAGAGTCAGGGATCGTCAATCCACCTTTAACCTGGCACGAGATCAATTTAACCGATTCAATACCTTACAAGGGCAAAGAGCAGTCTCACGCGCCGAGTTGGATGTTCGCCGCGCCGAGATGGAATCGGCACGTGCGGGATTAGAAATTGCGCAAAAAGAACTCAGTGACGCCACTATTACCGCCCCGTTTGATGGCATTATCGCCAATGTTAATGCGCGTAACCATCAGGTCATGGCCCCAGGCCAAGCAGTGGCGACATTAAGCGCCTTGGATACCTTGGATGTGGTCTTCAGTGTACCAGAGCGCCTGTTTACCACACTCGACATCAGCAACCGCAACTACAAGCCGACGGTATTGCTTAACCATATGCCGGGGCGTGAATTTATTGCTGAATATAAAGAACATACCACCTCGACAACTTCGGCTTCCCAGACTTTCCAAGTGACACTGACTATGAAGCGCCCGGCGGATATGCCACTGCTTTCTGGTATCAGTGGGCGGGTAAGAATTAACTCTGGCAATCTGTCAGGTACTGACCACCCGACGATCGTCGTGCCAGTCGAAGCCGTATTTAACCCTGATAACACCCAGTTGAATGATGCTCGGGTTTGGGTCATCAAAAATGATGAAGGCCAGTTGCACGTTGAAGAACGCAAAGTGCAAGTGGGCCAATTGACAGCGAACGGTATTCAAATCACTTCTGGATTGGCTGATGGTGAGCAGATTGTCGCCGCAGGCACCGGTGAGCTTCGCCCAAATCAAGTTGTCCGGGCTTGGGTACGTGAGCGGGGTCTCTAATGAAACTGCTTGATAACTATATCAATAATAGTACCCGTATCTGGCTAACAATTTTGTTGCTGGGTATTGGGGGTGTTATTGCCTATCTCAATATAGGCAGGTTGGAAGACCCGGCTTTTACCATCAAAACGGCGGTAGTTGTTACCCGCTATGATGGCGCGTCGGCGCAGCAGGTTGAGGAAGAAGTCACATTACCTCTGGAGAATGCCATTCAGGAACTCTCTTATGTTGATGACGTGACCTCCATTTCCAGCGCGGGCTTATCGCAAATCACCATCAATATTCGTGCGCAATATGGTGCGAATGAGTTACCGCAAATCTGGGATGAATTGCGGCGTAAGATAAATGATAACAGCGTGCGGTTACCGCCGGGGGCCAGTGCGCCGATGGTCAATGACGACTTCGGCGATGTTTATGGCTTCTTCTTCTCGCTCACCGGGGACGGCTACAGCAATCAGGATTTACGCAACTTCGCCGAGCAACTGCGGCGTGAGCTGGTACTGGTGCCGGGTGTCGGTAAAGTGGGGATCGTCGGTATCTTACCTGAAGAAGTTCAGGTCGAGATTTCTCGCGCCCAGATGACCGCGGCGGGCATTACGCCGCAGCAGTTATCCGATTTACTTGCCCGCCAGAACGTGGTGTCCGATGCCGGCCAGCTACAAGTGGGCAGCGAGTCGATTCGTTTGCATCCAACCGGTGAATTCCAAAGTGTCCAAGAACTGGGGAATTTATTAGTTAGTCAGCCCGGTAGCCCGAAAAGCGTCTATTTACGTGATATCGCGACTGTAACACAAGGTTTTGGCCATTCACCGACCAATATTTACCGCGCTAATGGTAAGCCTGCATTGGCACTGGGGATCTCATTCGCCCCGAACGTCAACGTGGTGAATGTGGGGAATGCCATTAAAGCTCGACTGGCGCAGTTGGAAGGCGAGCGCCCGTCAGGTATGCATATCAATGTGTTTTATGACCAGTCCCATGAAGTCGAAGGGGCCGTCAACGGCTTTATCCTTAACTTCCTGTTAGCGCTATTGATTGTTGTTGTCACCTTGCTGATTTTCATGGGGGTGCGCAGTGGTATTGTCATTGCCATCTCGCTGGCACTGAACGTACTCGGCACCTTGCTCATTATGTGGCTGTTTAATATTGAGCTACAGCGGGTATCGTTAGGGGCGCTGATTATCGCGCTCAGTATGCTGGTAGACAACGCCATTGTGGTGGTGGAGGGGATTGTGGTTGGCCGTCAGCGCGGCGAAAGTCTCTCTACGGCGATCGGCAATGTCGTGAAGCGCTCGATGATGCCGCTGTTAGGCGCGACTGTGATTGCCATTTTAGCCTTTGCCCCGATTGGCTTGTCCAATGATGCAACTGGTGAATATTGTAAATCGCTATTCCAAGTGTTGTTGATCTCGCTGATGTTGAGCTGGATTACTGCACTGACGCTGACGCCGGTATTTTCCAAGTGGGCATTCCAGAACCAAAAGCCAGCGAAAGTGGATGCCGATAAACCCGCTAAGCAACCTTATGATGGCTGGTTGTTCCGCTATTATCGTGTGGTATTGAATAAGTTACTGCAATACCGTGCAGTCACTTTGATCCTACTGGCGGCAATGTTAGTGGCGTCGGTGGTGGGCTTTGGCAATGTTCGTCAGAGCTTCTTCCCACCATCAAATACGCCTATCTTCTTTGTTGATATTTGGCTGCCGAATGGCACGGATATCAGTTATACCGAAGGAGTAGCCAATAAGGTCGAGCAGTATATCAAGCAGCAAAAAGGGGTGGCTGACACCATGGCGACGATAGGTCAGGGCGCGATGCGCTTTATGCTGACCTATAACGCCCAGCGTCATTATCCTAACTATGCGCAGGTGATGGTTCGGACTGAACAGCTAGACCAAATCCCAGGTTTGATTGATGAAATCGAAGCCTATATGCATGACGAATACCCGCAAGTTGATGCACAAATAAAACGCATCATGTTCGGGCCGTCAAACAACAGTTCCATTGAAGCCCGCTTTATTGGGCCGGACCCAGAGGTATTACGCAGTTTGGCCGCACAGGCGGAAAAAGCGATCATTGCTGATCCGATGGCGGATGGTGCGCGGCATGACTGGCAAGATCGTAGCAAAATGATCCGGCCACAATTCTCGGACTATCTGGGCCGCGAGTTGGGTGTGGATAAACGCGAGGTTGATGGCACCTTGCGCATGAGCTTTGGTGGCTTGCCTGTCGGGTTATACCGCGATGGCACCCGCCTGATGCCGATTGTCCTGCGCACGCCGGATTCCGAGCGCCTCAATGCCGAACGGTTAAATGACGTGATGGTTTGGAGTCAGGCGCGGCTTGCCTTTATCCCGATCGATAACGTCGTCACCAGTTTTGAAACTGAGTGGGAAGACCCGCTGATTATGCGTTTGGATCGCAAACGGACATTGACGGTGCAAACGGATCCGACCCAGCAGGGCGGCGAAACTTCAGCTGAGTTATTGCAGCGTATCAGACCGGGTGTTGAAGCTGTTCAACTGCCACGCGGCTATGAACTTGAATGGGGTGGTGACTACGAAAGTACCAAAGAAGCACAACGCGGTATTTTCATCAGTTTACCGATAGCATTCCTGATTATGTTTGTGGTGACCGTCTTGATGTTTAGCTCAGTGCGTAACGCGCTGGCTATCTGGCTGACGGTGCCATTAGCGCTGATTGGTGTGACAGTGGGCTTCTTGCTGACCGGTATTCCTTTTGGCTTTATGGCTTTATTGGGGCTGTTGAGTCTGAGTGGAATGTTGATCCGTAACGGTATTGTGCTGGTGGAGGAAATTGGCTTACAGCGGCAGGAAAAACCGCTGCGCGACGCCATTATTGATGCTTCCACCGCGCGTTTGCGTCCTATTATGCTAACTGCATTTACCACTGTATTGGGGCTGGCTCCGCTGCTTAGCGATGCTTTCTTCCAAAGTATGGCGGTGGTGATTATGTTCGGTCTGGGCTTTGCTACCGTGCTGACATTACTGGTGCTGCCAGTGATTTACAGCTGTATGAATCCAGAACCTAAAACACCTTCGCATGACGAGCCAGTCAGTGAATAACGGGTGCAGTGAATAACAAATGGATAGTGGCGTGTTACCGCGCCTGAAATAACCTTAACAGCCCCATTATTGGGGCTGTTTTTTTTTGCGCGACACCCAATGGCCTTGATTCCTTTTGATGTCGCCAAAGCATTCTGTGCACTACCTCTCTTCCTCCTCAGATTACGCACAATTTTGTTCCATAATGAAACGTCATCCACCTATCTACGTTTCATTATGGAACGTTTTCACATTCGATTCTCAGCTTGTTTTTTGCGCTTATAGTGGTTCCAGTTTCATTAAATTGACCCTAAAAAATAGTCATTCTTACATTATATCTACGCAACAGGAGCAAGATATGCTGAAAGTCATTCAATCTCCGTCTAAATATATTCAAGGTGCTAATGCACTACAGTCTATTGGCCAATTCGCTAAGTTACTGGCTAATAACTATTTTATTATTGCTGATGATTTTGTAATGAAGCTAACGGCAGATGCGGTTGGCACCAGTCTACAAGCGAGTGAGCTAGAAAATCATTTTAGCCGCTTTAATGGCGAATGTTCCCGCCACGAAATTGAGCGGCTGACGGTTGAGCTGAAAAAACATCACTGCAATGGTGTGATTGGTATTGGTGGCGGGAAAACCCTCGATACAGCTAAAGCGATTGCTCACTATCAGCATATTCCGGTGATTGTGGTGCCCACCATTGCTTCTACCGATGCGCCAACCAGTGCGTTATCAGTAATTTATACCGAACAGGGCGAATTCGCTGAATATCTGATTTACCCTAAAAATCCTGACATTGTATTGATGGATACCGCGATTATTGCCAAAGCGCCAGTGCGCTTGCTGGTCGCCGGTATGGGCGACGCGCTCTCGACTTACTTTGAAGCTCAAGCTTGTTTCGATGCCAAAGCTATCAGCATGGCCGGCGGCGCTTCGACATTAGCCGCAGTGACTCTGGCCCGTTTATGCTACGAAACCCTACTGGCAGAGGGCTACAAAGCCAAGTTGGCGGTGGAAGCCGGCGTGGTCACCGAAGCTGTAGAACGCATCATCGAAGCCAATACTTATCTGAGCGGCATTGGTTTTGAAAGTAGTGGTTTGGCGGCGGCCCACGCCATTCATAACGGTTTCACTGTATTGGAAGAGTGTCATCACCTGTATCACGGTGAGAAAGTGGCTTTCGGCACCTTGGCGCAGCTCGTGCTTCAGAACAGCAGTATGGAAGAGATCGAAACCGTGCTCTCATTCTGCCAACAATTAGGTCTACCAATCACATTGGCGGAAATGGGTGTTTCACAGGATATCGAGCACAAAATTCGTGCGGTCGCCGAGGCCAGCTGTGCCGAAGGTGAAACTATTCACAACATGCCGTTTGCCGTCACAGCAGACAGCGTTTATGCCGCTATTATTGTGGCTGACCGTTTAGGCCAGGCTTTCCTCGATTAAAGCGTGTGGCAAATTGATAGACAAACTAACTGACTGAGTTTGCCGGTGTTCCTCAGCATCGGCAGCCCTATTTTCCAAGCATTCCCGTTCGCGGAGCATAAAATGAAAAAATTAATTAACAGCGTTGAGAGTGTATTGCAGGAACAAATTAAGGGATTGGTTGAAGCCCATCCGGAGCTGGCATTGCATCAGGAACCGCTTTTTATCACTCGGGCAGATGCGCCGGTGAAGGGCAAAGTCGCCTTGATGTCGGGGGGGGGCAGTGGCCATGAACCCATGCATTGTGGTTTTATCGGCGAAGGTATGCTGGATGGGGCTTGCCCCGGTGAGATTTTCACCTCACCGACGCCAGATCAAATGTATGAGTGTGGCCAAGCCATTGATGGCGGGCAGGGCGTGCTGATGCTAATTAAAAATTACACCGGCGATATTCTGAACTTTGAAACGGCGGCAGAGCTACTACATGCCGGTGGAACGGCGGTTGGCACCGTGGTGATTGATGATGATGTTGCCGTCAAAGACAGCCTGTACACCGCCGGGCGGCGCGGGGTAGCCAATACGGTCATTATTGAAAAACTACTGGGTGCCGCTGCGGTTCGTGGTGATTCACTGGATGAATGTGTGGCGCTCGGTCAAAAAATTAATAATCAAGGGCATTCAATCGGTGTCGCGCTTGGAGCCTGTACGGTGCCAGCAGCGGGTAAACCGTCCTTTATCTTAGCTGAAAACGAGATGGAATTTGGGGTTGGGATCCATGGCGAACCCGGTATCGAACGGCGGCCATTTATTTCTTTGAATGATACTGTGGATGCGATGTTCCAGACCCTAATTGACCACGGCAGCTACCAGCGCACATTGCGTCATTGGGACAGACAGGCAGAAGACTGGAGTGAAACGCGCCAGAGCAAACAACCACTGGCGAAAGGCGATCGAGTCATTGCTCTGGTCAATAATTTGGGTGCGACGCCGCTATCAGAACTTTATGGTGTTTGGCATCGTCTAGCAGCCTGTTGCGCCGACTTTGGTTTGACCATTGAGCGCAAATTGATTGGCTCTTATTGCACCTCACTGGATATGCAGGGCATGTCCATCACGCTTTTGAAAGTGGATGATGAGCTGCTGTCATTGTGGGATGCCCCGGTGAATACACCGGCGCTGGTTAAAAAATAATGCATCAGGAGAAAACCATGGGACTTACCAAACAACAAATTGTCAGTTGGTTACAGCTCTGCGCTGAGGTTTTCAGCGAACAGCGGGATTTCCTGACACAGTTGGATACCGACATCGGTGATGGCGACCACGGCCTGAATATGAATCGCGGCTTTAATAAAGTGGTCGAAAAACTGCCCTCTTTTGCCGATAAAGACATTGGTTTTATCTTGAAGAATACCGGTATGACCCTGCTTTCAAGTGTCGGGGGAGCCAGCGGCCCCTTATTCGGGACTTTCTTTATCCGTGCAGCCCAAAGTACCAATGCTAAACAAAGCCTTGATCTTCCAGCAGTTTGTCAGATGTTTAAAGACGGGGTCGAAGGGGTGGTGATGCGCGGTAAAGCTGAGCCGGGCGATAAAACCATGTGCGATGTTTGGTGGGCAGTGGTCTCGCAACTTGAGCAAGCTAATCAACAGGGTGTGCCGCTGGTGGATGCTTTGCAGCAAACCGTCGCAAGTGCCCAGCAAGCATTGGCAGGGACTATTACTATGCAGGCCCGCAAAGGCCGCGCCAGTTATCTTGGCGAGCGAAGTATTGGTCATCAAGACCCTGGGGCGACATCAGCGATGTTGATGATGCAAGCGCTATGGCAGGTTGCCAGTCACTAATGTGGCTCAGCCGATAAGGTTATCAGGAGGAAAGATGGTCAATCTCGTTGTAGTTTCTCATAGCGCGCTGCTGGCTCAGGGTGTGGCCGAACTGGCACAGCAAATGACACAAGGGGGCTGCCAGTTAGCGGTAGCCGCCGGTGTAGACGATGTGGATCATCCTATCGGCACGGACGCCATTAAAGTGATGAAAGCCATTGAATCGGTTTACTCTTCCTCGGGTGTATTAGTGTTGATGGATTTAGGCAGCGCATTACTCAGTGCTGAAACGGCGCTGGAGTTATTAGACCCAGAGATGGCAAAAAATGTGCAGCTTTGCGCAGCTCCGCTGGTCGAAGGGACTTTGGCTGCGGTGGTTGCCGCCTCGTCCGGGGCCTCATTGAGCGAGGTTCGCGCTGAAGCCATGGAAGCTTTGGCCGCTAAAGCCGCGCAACTCGGTGAAAATGTCAGCACACCTGGTACCAACCAGACTGAAGCTATCAAGGTGGCCCCTGATGCACAGAGTGTCAGTTGGGTGGTGCGCAATCCTAATGGATTACATGTCCGGCCAGCGGCTAAATTGGTTGAAGTATTAGCGCCATTTACAGCGGATTTACTGCTAGAAAAAAATGGTCAATGTGTGAATCCACGTAGCCTGAATCAGCTCGCCATTTTACAAGTACGCAAAGGCGATACTATTCGTTTGCTAGCCAGTGGCGAGCAAGCGGGTGAAGCCTTGGATGCTTTTATGCTGCTGGCGCATCAGCACTTTGGCGAATTGGTCACCACCACTGACAGCGGATTTACTGGTGTAATGGTTCCGCGTGGGACTATCACCGCGCCAATATTCCAGTGGCTACCTGCTATTCCGGTATTCTTACCGCAGACAATTAATGCTGGGCAAATTGCTAACGAGCAACTGCGATTACATCAGGCTCTGGCGCATACCATGGCTGATTTACAGCAATTGGCGCAGCAGGCAGAACACCAAATTAGTGCTCAGGCGGCGGCTATCTTTAATGCGCATGCCATGCTAATTGATGATGAAGAACTCTATCTGGCGATGGATCGGCGGATAGAACAGCAGTTAGTGTGTGCAGAGTCGGCATTACAGGATGAGTTAATGAGCATGGCGGCAGACTATTTGGCTCTGGATGATGACTATCTGCGCGTCCGCGAACTGGATATTCGCGATATTCTGAATCGTACTCTGGGCCATTTGACGGGGCTACCGCCAGTCGCCCTTACCCTAGACCGTGAAATTTTGTTATTAGCTGAGGAGCTATTCCCGTCACAAATGATTGGGCTGAATCGCCAGCAAGTAAAAGGAATTTGTTTAAGTAAGGGAAATATTTTCTCTCACAGCGCCATTTTGTCCACCGAATTAGATATTCCGATGTTAGTGGGTGCTACTGGTTGCCTTGAAAGCCGCCATAATGGCCAAAAAGCCCTATTAGATACCGCCACTGGAGAACTCAAACTCCAGTGAGCGGCATTGCCCTGAGTCAACTTAACGCTTTGAAATGGCAGCCTTAATTTAGGGCTGCTATTTGTGGAATTAAACTACGCAGTGGCGTCAAAATCTGGGTTTTCCAGTTATATTGCTCTTCTATTAGTGTGGCGCTTGCATGCCGGATGGTCTCTATTTCAAACTCCGTTAATTGGCCGATATGGTGGATGACCTCCGCTAAATGAGCAGCATCTCCTGGAATATGTAGGAACCCATTAATACCGTGCTCAACTTGCTCACTCAGCCCCCCTGAGTCGGCGACAACTAATATAGCCCCCTGCTTTCTGGCTAACCAGCGTGATTCCATAGGAATTAATCCATTCGGTTCATTTTCGGCAGAAAGAACGCACACGCGGGTATTACGCCACTGAATTAGGCAAGCCATCAGTTCGCGATCAAACGAATTTATAATCGAAGTGCGTACATCCAACTGGCTAGCTAATACTGATAATTCCGGTAAAACAGGATCACTCACGATTACGGCATGGATATCATTACCCAGGTAATTGGCTGCCTTCAGTAACAAATCATAGCGCTTATAATACACGCCTCTCCCTAACGTAATAGCCAGTGGGTATTCGAGTGATATTCCATAAGAAGATAGAGTGCTGCAGATTTCTTGTTCACTGCGTATTCGGAACCAGGGGTCATTGATATTTATCCCGGCGGGAACCGGTATAAATGTGTGTGGATCGGCACCATATTGTGAAACTAAATGATTAGCCAAAAAGTTGCTGATAGCACCGATTTTAATATTAGCATCAACCTTTGCCCATTGAATGGGTAATGATTCAGCCATAAGCCGTTCGGGATTGGGTAGTGGCATTTCATGATTAAATGCGGTGCCGTGAGAAACATAAATAACCTTTAAATTTATCTCTTCTGCTGCGGTATGTAAGCTGGCAATTAAAGGCGTAAATGAGAATGGCAGTTCATGACAGAATGCCAGGGTAATATCGTAATTTTCGCTGATATCAATAATTTTTGCAGCAGCAGCGGCCGAGGATATTTTCCAGTTTTGTATGTCGCCAAGAAAAGCATCACCGTAGGGCCATAAACACCCCGTCGCATTCCCTAATGTCATGTTTGGTACAGTAGAGAATGTACCGCCCATTTCATGAATTTTCTCTATATAATGGGCGTGACTATCAGCATCAAAAAAAATATTATATTTGCTGTATGCAATCTCAATAAAATGTGGCTCTAGCCAGATGTCATGAATAGACAATAAATCTACAATATCAGGAAGTGCTTGAATTTGCCCTCTAATATAAGAGCCGACACCACCAACAAAAATTTGAACCCCTTCTGTAGATAGATGAATAACACCTATTTTAAAGTTGTTTTTTTTGTGAAGTGGAAATATGTTTCCTTGCATATAAACCTCGGAATTTTAACGAGAAATATGATTTATAGATATGTAATTATTAGTCAGGAACTTATCTTCTTCGATACTCTATAATTATTGATAAATAAAAGATCTAAACCACAATTCAAAAATAAATCAATCGCATCCTTTGGCGTTTCTACTATGGGCATACCTTTAGTATTCAGTGAGGTGTTAAGCAAAATAGGTATTTTAGTCTCTTCAAAAAAACAGGTTATCAATTTATGAAATTTTCTATTGATATCCTTTTTAACAGTTTGAACACGAGCACTGCCATCGACATGGACAATTGAGGGGAGGTCAGCTCGGTATTGTTCTTTTACCTCGGCAATATATAGCATGTAGTCACTGTCATGACTCAAATGGAAATAGTCATGCACTTTCTCACACAACACCGCGGGAGCAAAAGGTCGGAAATCCTCGCGAAACTTCACATTGGCATTAATGTGATCTCTCATCTGTGAGCTGCGGGGGTCTGCTAAAATACTTCTATTACCTAAGGCGCGTGGCCCAAACTCTGACTCCCCCTGAAACCAGGCAATGACCTGACCAGATGCAATGGAATCGGCCGCCATGGTTTCAATATCTTCACAATAAGTGTATTCAATTTTATCAGTATATTTTTCAAGTTCTGTCACTACGCTAATATCATTATAGTTTTTTCCAAAATATGTTGAACCAGAATGTTTAACCCGCTCTTTCTTGAGGACTTCCAGCCAACCATAATAACAACACCCGATAGAAAGCCCATTATCACCAGCCGCAGGTTGGATATATAAATTATCGAACTTACATTCATTAATGAGTTTTTCATTCGCCGTGGCATTTAACGCAACTCCACCGGCATAAGCAAAGTTCGCCATAGGATGAAGTTGGTAATAATAGTTAAACAGGTAAAATAAGGCTTCTTCAAGTTTATTTTGTGCCCAATGCGCCAGATCTGCATAATATTGGAAGTTATCTTGAAAATGTGTCGGATGAGTATTCAGGAATGGGTCTATATTTGTCCACCAATCATTACGCAGTATCACTTTCCCTGAATTGAAAAAGAAAGGTTGCCAGCTAATAATATTTGCTCTTCCATAGGGAGCTAGGCCCATTAATTTACCAGCACAGTCAAGTTCACCAAAAATATACAAGGCTATTCCTTCGTAAAATTCCCCAATAGAGTTTTCTATTTCCCATGTTGAAACGGGATAGGTTTTTCTGTCCTTTCTGTTAACCCAGCGAGAAAAGTCTTTAAATATCGGCATCATTTTCCCATTTTGATAGACATAATAACTACATGTTTCCCAGTAGCGGTACCGATTATTAATATGAATATTACCTGTACCGGAGATACTCGTAATCATGTCATTACAATTATCTACACTGCCACCATGTCCATCAATAACGACAACACCCATATCATCATATGGGGATGTGCCTATTGCACTATAAGCATGAGCTAAATGATGGGAAAGTGTTACAACAGGAACCATGGGGGGGAGTTCCCTGTTTTTTCTATATTCTAATTGATCGCTAAAAAGTGGGTTGTGAGAGTTTTGTTCTACAATTAATGAAAGATCATTATATTCAATACCTGCGGCATCTAAACAATACTGAATAGTCATATTGTCATTAAATCCATCATGCTTTATTCTTGATATTCTTTCTTTTTCAATTGCAAATATAATCTCCCCATCCTTCATTAGACAGGTTGAGCCATCGTGGGATAAAACTGTACCAAGAATGTAAATTGGTTTTTTCATAATTAATATCCTTATTAATTTATAACAGAGTTAGTTAAGTCGTTAGTTAAGTAAATAAGCGAGCCTACGTGATATCGCGAGTGTTGTTAATGATGGATTAGCTGCGCCTGGTCGTGGGAATGTACTTGGGCCGATAGCAAATAGATTCTTAATATGATTAAATTCATGATTGTTATTTAATATTTCACCTAAGGGTAAAGTGCTACTTTCATGATTTTCTGTCCCTAGAGGGCTAATCCAAGTTATGGGCACATTGTAATTGGCGATCCTTGATGGTGAAAAAAACTGGTTGTGCACATCTCCCATAGTGCGGGCATGAATAATAAATCCCGCTTCAAAATCTAAAGGTTCAAATGGGATTTTTGTATCATTACATACATCACGCCAAAATATATTTAATTCATCTTTTTCTTTTTGTATTAGACTGTTGTCAACATCACTGAAATCACACGCAATAGTTAATGGCATGACGTCATCACTTGTCTCTACACTGATATTCCCGTGATTGGAGGGTATTTGCTCACCCATTGTCCATACTTCTAATTCAATGCCAAAATCTGATTCACTGACAGTAAAAAATAAATTAAATCTCTCCCCAGATAAACTAGGGCTAAAAAATATAGTGTCGGGATGACTCTCAATTAACTTCCCAATTCTTTCCGGGGCTTTATTGTATTCAAAGGTGACATTAAATCCCTGTACTATATGATCAACAACGCCTGTTATTTTTTTCTCGATTAAATTACCAGAGTCGTAAAGTGCTTGAATGGCTAAGCGTGAATTTTCAATGGTGCCTAAAGCAAGAACGCATTTATCCGCTAGCACATCGTATATCCTATTGTTCTTTATATTTCTTAATTTAGCCCCTATACATTTACCATTTCTAATAATAAGGGATTCAGCTTCATACTCAGATATGATAAGAGGGAGGTCACTGTATGGGGTGTCTTCTTTCCAATAGGATAATGGGGAGTAAGCCTCCCAACGGCCAGATTCCCCCAATATTTTAGTGACTTGAGGGGTTATCTTAAATTCAAAGCCAGCAAAATTTAAAGAATAGTTAGCATCATAGCTCTTTTCTGCCCATGCTAATATTTCGGACTGTACCTGTGTATAGAGAGGGGGGCCTTCTAACCAGCTTTCTGTTAAATCACTGACAATTTTTGCAGGCCAATATTCGAGAATTTCGGCTTCTATTGGTAAAATAACACCATGCCAATAGAGTGATCGGCCACCCACTCTTCGTCGTAAGCATGTTCCTTTTGAAAAATGAGGTTCACTTAAGGAGCACCATGAGCGGTAAGCATATTTATCTAAGTCTTCATTCTTCCAAAACTCATTAGCTCGTTGATATTCTTCGCCTGCATTTATATGATTGCAATCGTCAGCGGGGCCGGCCTCTATAACAACAACATTTTCAACTTTTCTATTGTTTAAATGTTTGGCTAATTCTAATCCTGACATTCCTCCACCTAATATCAGAATATTAACTCTGTCAGGGATCTCTGTCATCTTTGTGGGTGTTATCGAATCTATATTTTTCATTATGCATCCTCTAGTAGGAAAGTTTTTATTTAAAAACCAATGGTTTTAAATTAAAACCATATAATTCTCTTTGTAATTTATATATAAACTCTAGCCATGGGCCTTTAGGGAATTTTGATTGAATAAGAATTTTATTTTTGTCTAAACGCATTTTAATAGCTGTATCTCCAGCCGCATGCATGCGCATCCATTCAAATAACTGTTGTGCGGCATCTCCAGGGGAGGCCGGATTGACTTTTATATGGTGATATTCGGAACCATAGAATTCAGTGAACGCGGTATATTCTGTCACAGCACAAGGGACACCAGCGATGGCTGCAAGCGCGGGTCCTAAACCGACACTTTCAACATTTTCTACATTTGGAGTAAATAAAACTGCACCCGATAGAACATGACATATTATGAGTAAATCTATTTCATCTAAAAACCATTTATTATTTTTATTCTTATAAGTTTGCAATGGGACTTCATCTAAAAAAATAATGTCATCATTAAGATGCAATACATCAACTTGTTCCTTTAGGAAATTTGCATATTCAGGATCTTCGTTAATACTTCCAAATATAAGTAGCTTAGGAGAGCATGAATTTTTTGATTTATAAATCTCAATGAGTGCGCCAAATAGATTAATTGATATCTCTATACCTTTGACTCTAAATACCCTTACAGGAACAATAATAACAGATGAACCTTTGGTTATGTTATGTTGATTTAAAAACTCACTATGAGTTTTATTGAAAGAATATTTATCTATAGAAGGTAATATATTGGGGATAATGTCTGCTGTCAGTTCCGTTGGATAGTTTCTACATTCATTCTCCAGTGCCTCAGATGCGACTATCCATTTAGTGTGGGAGTTATTCTGAGGTATTGGAGTCAAAATATTAGGGTTTTGGGGATATAATCGTTTGGTATTCTCATAAATAGCATAGCTACCAAAAATATCATGTTCCCAGAAAATGACACCGCCATGGCCTTTTTTTTCAAAATAATTTTTTGCAGCATTATGGATAGCCAAGTTAACCGGGACTGCATCAGAGAGTGTCATATTCAAACAAAAAACCCAGTCAACACTATTATCCTCAAGCCAATTAATAAAATAATCCTTATAGTATTCAGAAATTAAATTTATTTTCTTTTGAACATCAATTATCTCTGCTTCAGTTAAATGCTCATATTTAGCTACTTTTTTCCTTATATTGATTAAATCACTACCAAAGTCCTCATTACACATTGAGTATTGATAAAAAGAACTGAGTTTCATCCATGTTGGGTAGTGTGACTCAGCATTACCGTGAGGGAAAAAATTAACTTTATCTGGTCGCCATGAAAACCCAAGATCTGTGGGTATTTCATTCATTATCATATTATGCTTTATAGCTATTTCAGCCGCATTTCTAAAAATGGTTAATAAACCGCTTGTTGGCAGACCATCTCCGGATATAACTGCCCATTTCATTTTTTCCATTATCTTTTCCTAATATCAACTATCCAGTCGAATTGATTTTTCTGCTAAAATATTAATTAGCGAAAATATTAATACACAAACAATCAGTATGGCGATAAAAGCTATTCTCAGTGATGTCAAATCTGCTAATAAGCCGATTAAAGGAGGCGTAATCAGTAAACCAACTCTTGACATCCAAGTGGCGAAAGTAATCCCACTTGTTGCATTTATATTAGGTAATTGTCCAATAAAAGATATTGTTAGCGGGAATATAACAGATATTCCTAATCCAATGAGAGAAAAACCAAGGATTGTAATGATTGTGGAATAAAAGCTTATTATTAAAATTATCCCAAGTATAGATAATATAAGTCCATATCTTAAAATGGTCATTTTACCAAATTTATTTGTAAAGTGATCGCCGAAAATACGACCAATCACTATACATATTTGGCAAGTAAGGTAAGGTAAACCAGAAATGACTGATGAAACATTATAAATTTCCTTCATATATATTGCACCCCAGATACTCGCGGTTTCCTCTATACTGCATGTAAATACCAGTATAATTAAGGCTATGATATAGAGTTGTATTTCTGATAGTCTTGTCCCTCTTGAGGTATTTTTACGAAGAGAAAACTTACTCTGTAAATATTCTGTTTTAAATAATAGAATATAAATAACTAACATTATTAAATTTAAAGTGAGTAATGTAAGGTTAAATTCCTCCATTGAAAACCCTAACCCAATGGCCGTTACTGCAATAAGTCCTCCCCAGATTGTACCAATACTGCCAGCACCATGAAGCCGATTAATCAAACTTTTCCCATAAGATTGTTGTATATTGAGAGCCTGTACATTGATACAAGTGTCTCCCCAAGAGTCAAAAACGCCGAATATAAAAAGTAATAATGTTATTTCATACCATGATGATGAAAATGCGACTGTTGATATGAAAATGATTAAAAATAGAAAAGTTACATTTGTTGCTAAATATAACCCAATGAAATTTATAAATTTCTTGGCGAATAATCCAAAAATTATTGATCCGGCTGGAATAGCTGAGATCATAATGCCAACCATATAATTACTGAGATTGAATTTTTCTTTTAAATCTGGAATCCATGGAACCAAGCTGGCATAAGTGACACCATGGATAAAAAAGAGTAACGATAATATGATACTTTGTTTTTTTTGCATTTTATATAGTCATTAAATTTATTTTGCATGAGGTTATAATTACAATATATAATTAAAATCAAATCCTAATATATTTCTATATCCTGTTTTTATTGATGGTTTCTTTAACTTTATAGGTGTTACCTGATGCCAAATAGTTGAGTTTTTATCTATGTGGAATAGCCCCTCACCCGGTTCTAATGTGTGTGATTTAATAACTTCATCTTTTTCTGTACAGTAAAGTTTGCTCGCCCCGCCTTCAATATTATATTTATCAATAACTAATGCGGATACAATATAGTCGCTACCATCCTGATGTAAACCTTCAGGTGAATTGGACACTGAGTGTATTGAGCTATCAATAATCAACGATACTTGATGACAAGTGACTTCAATTTTTTTTATTTCTCGCTTAGGTTCACATTCACACAGCATTTCTACAAAACTCTTAATCAGTATCTTTAATGTCGGAGATTCGGCTGCGGCCTGATCCATAGGAGGAAAGTGACGTATTAATTGCCTTAAATCTAACTGATGGTCAGCATGTTGAGTAAAGTTGATTAATGCGGGCAGGTCAATATTATTGATCACCCATTTATTATCGATATATTCAACAATGAATTGACAGATTCCTCTTTTTCTAAAGGCCTTATAGGCGTAAAAGATTTTTTTATCAGGTACCGATAAAGTAGATATCAGTGCCTGGATACCCTTGGGGGGCAACTTGTCATCAAGATAGCGTTGTGCCTCCTGAAGAATTACTTTTCTATTTCCAAAACATTTACTGATAAGAAATCTCAATTGAGATAATTTTATATCATTAGTGTCCCAATCTAGTTTTTCAAATGATAGTTCCTTTTGAATTGATTTTATATTCACACCAAAGTCATTTATATTAAATTGAATTATTTTATATTTAATTCCCATGATAAAAATATCCTGCCTTACTGGGTTGTTATTGATGAATGATATTAATTTAAAT